>JBIIXM010000029.1:0-10269 GCA_044338435.1 Flavobacterium sp.
TGTGGCGTTTTGCTGGGCTCGGTTTCTGATTTGCAATTTATTTTGGAACAAATCGGCTACGGCTTTCATTACAGCAGCTTCATCTGCATCAGGCTTAAGCTTGATTTCGATACCGGAAAACTGATTAGATTGCAATTCCAAGAGTTCTTGCGCCAAAGTCAAATCGCAAAACACATATTTCTGATCTAAATCTTCGCTAATGGCATAAATACCTACCGGAATCAATCGGGTTTTGTTAAAGGCTTCGGCCTCGCTTTCGATTACGCCTTTTCCTTTTCGCGGCACATAAACCTCAAACGGATTATTGAAATCGTACAAGCCAAGCGATAATTTTTCCGAAATTCCGTAGCCAATCACTACTTCAATAGTATTGGGTTTTAACCATTTTCCATTCACTACATTTTGTTCGACTACATTGGTTTGGGTAAACTTGCGGTCGACGCCTTTAAGGTAAGTTACCTGTTCTTTGCCATCAAAAAAAAACAATACGCGCTCTTCCAACACCTTACTGTAAGAAGCAATGCCTGGAATTTGGTTGAGTTTTTGCTCTTGTTGGGAAGTTAAAGTGAAAAATTTTCCGGTAACAGCCGTTCCTTTTATGTCGGGGTCAAAATCGTTGGAAAAAGACAAACTGAATTCGCGTAACCCGCTAAAAACGGACAAAACTACGAATAAAGCCATAGCGCCTACTACGATTCCGACAGCTGCTATCCCGGTAATAATATTGATAGCATTGTTCTTGCTCTTACTAAAAAGATATCGTTTGGCTATGTAAAGCGGGAAATTCAAGTGGCAATTAAAATTTCTTGCGTTTGTCTAAAAGCTCTCTGTTTTCGATAGGATTTTCTTTTCCGGCCAAGGCATTGTCTATCTTTTCGATATAATCCAAAGAATCATCAATGTAAAAAACCAAATTGGGCACTTTGCGCAATTGGAGTTTCACTCTTTGAGCCAAATCGTGCTTGATTAAAGGCGCGTTGGTTTTAACGGCTTCGAGTAACTCGGCAGCTTTGTCCTGTGGAAAAACACTCAAATAGACTTTGGCAATGGATAAATCGGTGGTTACACTTACTTTAGAAACCGAAATCACTAAATTGGTAATTCCGTTTTTACGCACTTCGCCTTGCAGGATATCTACTAAATCCTTTTGCAATACACTTCCAATTTTTTTCTGTCTGTTCGTTTCCATGCCGCAAAAATACAACTTTTAAGTTACAAAGTTACTGACCCGAGTACGAAGTGCGAATTGTATGGAGCGAAGCGTAATAAGTTGCTGAGAGACTGAGTTACTGAGTTTTTTTTTTAGAAGCTATTCCTGCTATCCGCTATATCTTTTTATTGTTATCACCAAACGCAGTCAGAAGGTCGTTTCTCAAACAATAAAAAGGATGCCGCTGCTATCAGGGCTAAAGGGCGAATTCCTTATCTTTGAACTTTGAAATAATTTAGGCACTAAGCAACTTTTAAAATGAGAAAAATTGAACACATTGGTATAGCCGTAAAAAGTTTGGAAGCCTCCAACTTATTATTTGAGAAATTATTTGGCCATCCGCCTTACAAAGAAGAAGAAGTCGCCAGCGAAGGGGTAAAAACCTCCTTTTTTATGAATGGTCCTAATAAAATAGAGCTTTTAGAAGCCACAAATCCCGAAAGCCCAATTGCTAAATTTTTAGAGAAAAAAGGGGAAGGCATACACCACATTGCCTTTGATGTGGAAGACATCGTTTCAGAAATCGCACGATTACAAAAAGAAGGGTTTGTGGTTTTAAACGAAACCCCTAAAAAAGGAGCCGACAATAAGTTAGTAGCCTTTTTACATCCCAAAGGAACTAACAGTGTATTGGTGGAACTTTGCCAAGAAATCCCTTAAAAATAGTTGCAACGAAAAAAAAATAGTAGTAATATTGCAACCTCTAATGCGGTCCTATAGCTCAGTTGGTTAGAGCACCTGACTCATAATCAGGTGGTCCTTGGTTCGAGCCCAAGTGGGACCACAGCAAAAAGACCTCATATGAGGTCTTTTTTATTTTATAAAACCAAGTATTTCATAAATCGTAAATGATGATTAGGTTCAATAATGGTTTTTATCGTGCATTATCAAAAATAAAACTATAGTTTTGCACTTTAAATTTGTATTAACTTAATAGATTAAATAATTAATTTATTTTGGTGATTAGATTTTTTTTTTACTTTTACGCACTATGAAAATTCTCCCCAATAGAATTGTAATTATTTTGACTGCGGTTTTTTTACCGGCCATTAGTGTTTTCGCTGCCCCTGGTCCGCCGCCTCCGTCTACACCTCCGCCCCCGCCAGGCTTGCCTTTGGACGGTGGATTGGTTTTGTTGTTATTAGGGTCACTAATCCTAGGATTTTACAAAATACACCAATACAATATAAAAAAAGCATCCCTTTAAAAAGGATGCTTTTTTATTTTTTGCCCCAAAATGGGATCGAACTACCGTCTTAAAGCGTGTAATCTTGCCACGTATTTTCCCACAACATCAAATTCTAAATTAATTTTTGAGCCAACTTTGAAAGTTTTAAAGTTGGTATGCTCAAAAGTATAGGGAATAATCGCCACACTAAAACCATTGGGTTGCGAGTTAACTACTGTTAAACTTACTCCATTGACCGTAATTGAGCCTTTCTCAATCGTAATGTTGTTGAGCTTACTATCGTATTCAAAAGAAAAATACCAACTTCCATTGGCTTCCGCTACTGATTTACAAACACCTGTTTGATCAACATGTCCTTGAACTATGTGGCCATCTAACCTGTCGCCTAACTTCATGGCGCGTTCGAGGTTTACCGAATCCCCAACCTGCCACTCGCCCAAAGTAGTCTTATCAATAGTTTCTTTAATGGCTGTCACTGTATAGTCATTATTATCAATGGCTATAACTGTCAAACAAACCCCGTTATGGGCAACACTTTGATCTATTTTAAGCTCATTTGTGATGTCAGAAGATATCGTTAAATGAAGATTGCCTCCGTCTTTTTGAATTTCTTTTACAATTCCGAGGGTTTCAATTATTCCTGTAAACATTGTGGTTTTATTTTACTAAATTTGCACTTCAAAATTAGCAATAAATAACCAGTACTTCTTATGAAAAAAGCAGAAAATATCATTGTTGGGATTTCAATCGGAGATTTAAACGGTATTGGAAGCGAAGTGATTTTGAAAACTTTTGAAGATGCCAGAATGCTGGAACTTTGCACACCGGTTATTTTCGCCAATGTTAAAATTCTTTCCTTCATTAAAAAGACATTCGAGTTAACCGCACCGCTTCACGGCATTGATAAAATGGATCAATTGGTTGTCGGTAAAATAAACGTGTTAAATGTTTGGCGCGAAGGTGTTGATTTGAACTTCGGAAAAAATGACGACAATGTTGGCAAATATGCCATTAAATCGTTTACAGCAGCTACCAAAGCATTAAAAGACAATCAAATTGATGTCTTGGTTACGGCTCCTATCAATAAATACAATATCCAATCGGAAGACTTTAAATTTCCGGGACATACCGATTACCTTAACCAAGAACTAGAAGGAAACGCTTTGATGTTAATGGTTCAGGACAATTTAAGAGTTGGCTTGTTAACCGATCACGTTCCCGTAAATGAGGTTGCCAAACACTTAACTGAAAAATTAATTGTCCAAAAAATTGAAACCATTAAAAAATCATTGATTCAAGATTTTGGCATTAACAAACCTAAAATTGCTGTTTTGGCGCTTAATCCTCACGCAGGAGACAATGGTGTAATAGGAAAAGAAGACGATGAGATTGTAAGACCAACGTTAAAGAAATTGTTCGACAAAGGCACTTTGGTTTTTGGTCCGTTTGCTGCTGATGGTTTTTTTGGCAGCGGTCAATACGAAAAATATGATGCCGTTGTAGCAACTTATCACGACCAAGGATTAATTCCGTTCAAAACACTGTCTTTTGGCAACGGTGTTAATTACACTGCCGGTTTAAACAAAGTAAGAACCTCTCCGGATCACGGAACGGCTTATGAAATTGCCGGAAAAGGTTTGGCCGACTACAATTCCTTCAAGGAAGCAGTTTACACCGCCATCGACATCTTTAATTCAAGAGCAGATTACGCCGAAATTAGTCGGAATCCCTTGAAAACAAAAGAAAAACAGTTATAAACAAAAAAATGTTGATAAGGTTATTGGAATTCCAATAATTTTATATCTTTGCACTCCCTAAATGTTGGGTCAAATTGTTGTTTAGATGAAAAGTACGAATGAATTTTTAATTCCTTTCATAGGATTAAAGTTAGGAAAGCATCAGTTTGAGTTTATAATAGAGAAAAAGTTCTTTGACGAGTATCAATTTGACGAATTCGAAAGCTGTAATGTAGCAGTAACAGTGGTCCTTGAAAAAAAGACTACTATGCTGGAAATCAACTTTAAACACCAAGGAACCGTTAACGTTCCGTGTGACTTAACCGGAGAACCGTTTGATTTGCCTATCAAAGGAAAAATTAAATTGGTAGTTCAGTTTGGGGACGAATTCAACAACGATAATGATGAACTTTTGATACTCCCACACGGAGAACATCAAATCGATTTGTCGCAGTATATTTATGAAATGATAGTGTTGTCTGTGCCTCACAAAAGGATACATCCCGGCGTAAAAGACGGAACCTTGCAAACAGAAGCGCTTCAAAAATTAAATGAATTACAAGTTAAAGAGATTAAAGAAGAAAAAAAAGAAGATGATATCGACCCGCGTTGGGACAAATTAAAACAACTATTAACGGATAAATAATATAGTACAATGGCACATCCTAAGAGAAAAACCTCGAAAACAAGAAGAGATAAAAGAAGAACTCACTATAAAGCAACTGTAGCTCAAATCGCTACTTGCCCAGTAACAGGTGAAGCACATTTATACCATAGAGCTTACTGGCATGAAGGTAAAATGTATTATAGAGGACAAGTAGTTATTGATAAATCAGTAGCTGTTGCTTAATTAAGGTTTTTTTACAAAACAAACTCTCACTATGTGGGAGTTTTTTGTTTTATTTAATTTTAGCAAATATCCCCGTAGAATTACCTTAAGGTATAATTTTTTTTTGTAATTTCCACAACTTTTCGATTAGACAAAAATCGATTGGAAAAATACCCTTTTTATGACCAAAATTACAGCCGCAATTACCGCAGTTGGAGCTTATGTTCCGGAATTTGTACTCTCTAATCAAGTACTGGAAACCATGGTAGATACCAATGACGAATGGATTACCACTCGCACCGGAATCAAAGAAAGAAGACTTTTGAAGGAAAAAGGAAAAGGCACTTCTTACTTGGCCATCAAAGCCGCTGAAGATTTAATTTCTAAAGCCAATATCAATCCCGAAGAAATAGACTTAATTATCATGGCCACGGCTACTCCGGATATGCCGGTAGCTTCAACCGGTGTTTACGTTGCCAGTCAAATTGGTGCTGTTAATGCATTTGCATTCGACTTACAAGCGGCTTGTTCCAGCTTTTTATACGGAATGTCTACTGCAGCAGCCTACATTCAATCGGGTCGCTATAAAAAAGTTTTACTAATCGGTGCCGATAAAATGTCGTCCATCATAGATTACACAGACAGAGCTACTTGCATCATTTTTGGTGATGGTGGCGGCGCTGTTCTGTTTGAACCGAATTACGAAGGCTTGGGCTTACAAGATGAATTTTTAAGAAGCGACGGTATCGGAAGAGAATACTTAAAAATTGATGCCGGAGGTTCTATTCTTCCGCCATCTGCCGAAACAGTAGCTAACGGACAACATTTTGTGTTCCAAGACGGAAAAACGGTTTTCAAATATGCCGTTTCCGGTATGGCGGATGTAAGTGAAAAAATAATGGAGCGCAACAATTTAACCAAGGAAAATGTAGATTGGTTATTGGCGCACCAAGCCAACAAAAGAATCATTGATGCAACCGCCAGCAGAATGGGCCTTGACGAAGAAAAAGTATTGGTCAACATTCACCGATACGGAAACACCACTTCGGCCACTTTGCCTTTGCTGATGAGTGATTTTGAAAAACAATTTAAAAAAGGAGACAACTTAATTTTCGCTGCTTTCGGTGGTGGGTTCACTTGGGGATCTATCTACCTGAAATGGGCGTATTAAAACCCGAGGCATTTGATATTAAGAAAATTAATTAATCGGAGCGCAGCGATAAAAAACAATAAAACTAATTCTAAAACGAACAAATTATGGATTTAAAAGAAATTCAAAACCTGATCAAATTCGTGTCTAACACTGGAGTGGCTGAAGTAAAATTGGAAACAGGTGATGTTAAAATTACTATCAGAACTACTTTAGAAGGAAATACCCCGGAAATCACTTATGTACAACAAGCGGCTCCGGTTCAACAAGCTATGGCAGCTCCGGTTGCGGCAGCTCCGGTTGCAGCAGCGCCTGCGACTCCTGCAGCACCTGCTGATGACAATTCAAAATTTGTTACTATCAAATCTCCAATGATTGGAACTTTTTACCGCAAACCATCTCCGGACAAAGCTCCGTTTGTGGAAGTAGGTAGTACTATCGGTAAAGGGGATGTTTTGTGTGTGGTTGAAGCCATGAAATTATTCAACGAAATTGAAGCGGAAATTTCCGGAAAAATCGTTAAAATATTGGTAGACGATATGTCGCCGGTAGAATTCGATCAACCTTTATTCTTAGTAGACCCATCTTAATTTAGACTGCTTAAACCAACTTAGACTGCTTGGATTTTACAAATTTCAGGGAAGTCTAATTCGTCTAACAAATCTAATTTGTCTAACAATCTAAATTAAAAAAGATGTTTAAAAAAATATTAATTGCCAACAGAGGCGAAATTGCGCTTCGCGTAATCAGAACTTGTCGTGAGATGGGAATTAAAACCGTTGCGGTTTATTCTACTGCCGATGCCGAAAGTTTACACGTGAAGTTTGCGGACGAAGCGGTTTGTATTGGTCCGCCACCCAGTAATTTATCTTACTTAAAAATGTCTAACATCATCGCAGCTGCAGAAATTACTAATGCTGATGCGATTCATCCGGGTTATGGATTCCTTTCAGAAAATGCTAAATTTTCAAAAATTTGCCAAGAACACGGGATCAAATTTATCGGAGCTTCTCCGGAAATGATTGATAAAATGGGAGACAAAGCTACGGCAAAAGCTACCATGAAAGCTGCCGGAGTACCTTGTGTTCCGGGATCTGACGGGATTTTACAAGATTTTGAAGAAGCCAAAAAAGTAGCCAAAGAAATTGGTTATCCCGTAATGATGAAAGCTACCGCCGGTGGTGGTGGTAAAGGAATGCGTGCCATTTGGAAAGAAGAAGAACTTCTGAAAGCTTGGGAAAGTGCCCGTCAAGAAGCCGCAGCAGCCTTCGGAAACGATGGGATGTACATGGAAAAATTAATCGAAGAACCGCGTCACATTGAGATTCAAGTTGTTGGTGATTCATACGGTAAAGCTTGTCACTTATCTGAAAGAGATTGCTCTGTACAACGCCGTCACCAAAAATTAACGGAAGAAACACCTTCTCCGTTTATGACCGACGAATTAAGAACTAAAATGGGTGAAGCAGCAGTTAAAGCAGCTGAATACATTAAATACGAAGGTGCCGGAACAGTAGAATTTTTAGTGGACAAACACCGCAATTTCTACTTTATGGAAATGAATACCCGTATCCAGGTAGAGCACCCGATTACAGAACAAGTAATTGATTACGATTTGATTCGTGAGCAAATTTTAGTGGCTGCCGGTGTGCCGATTTCAGGAAAAAACTATTTACCGCAATTGCACTCTATTGAATGTCGTATCAACGCGGAAGATCCTTATAATGATTTCCGTCCGTCTCCGGGTAAAATTACCGTTTTACATGCACCGGGTGGACACGGCGTGCGTTTAGACACTCACGTTTACGCAGGTTACACCATTCCGCCAAACTATGACTCAATGATTGCTAAGTTAATTACAACCGCGCAAACCAGAGAAGAAGCCATCAACAAAATGAAACGTGCTTTGGATGAGTTTTATATCGAAGGTATCAAAACCACTATTCCGTTCCACAGACAATTGATGGAAGAACCGGATTATGTAGCCGGAAATTACACTACGAAATTTATGGAAAGTTTTAAAATGAACGATCCGGAATAAATAGAAAAACCCAACGCAATGTTGGGTTTTTTATTTCTTGCCTTTCCATAAGTTAATACGGCTTCCTCTATAGCCCCGATTGGAGCTAGCTACCGTGTAGCGCGGAAAGCGGGAACAAGGACACCAAAAATGCCCGAACCGTTCGCTTCTATTTAAAAAAGTAAAACCCAACTCTCTCAAGTTGGGTTTATTCCCGTTAGGAACTTTATTAAAGCGTTTCTTTCAACCATTTGTAAAACTCACGTTGCCATACTAAGGCATTTTGTGGTTTTAAAACCCAATGGTTTTCCTCAGGGAAATACATGAAACGGCTTTTGATACCGCGTAATTGTGCCGCTTGAAATGCCTCTTGGCCTTGTCCGATGGGTACACGAAAATCTTTTCCGCCTTGGATGATTAGGATAGGCGTATTCCATTTGTCAACCATTTTTATAGGATTGAATTCCGTATAGGCTTTTTGGGCATCGGCATTGTCTTTTTCCCAATACGCGCCGCCGTGGTCCCAATTGTTGAAGAATACTTCTTCGGTAGTGCCATACATGCTTTCCAAATTGAAAACCCCGCAATGCGAAATAAACGTTTTAAATCGATTGCCATGGATGCCGGCTAGGTAGAATACCGAATAACCACCATAACTCGCTCCAACAGCTCCTAAACGCGTTCTGTCAACATAACTTTCATTAGCCACATCATCTATGGCCGAAAGATAATCATTCATTACTTGTCCGCCCCAGTCTTTAGAGATTTGCTCGTTCCAGGCTTGGCCGTGTCCGTACATCCCGCGACGGTTTGGTGCCACGATTACATAACCTTGGGAAGCCATCAAAGAAAAATTCCAGCGGAAGGAATAGCTTTGGGTTAAAGGTGATTGAGGTCCGCCTTGGCAATATAAAAGCGTTGGGTATTTTTTGGTGGCATCGAAATTTGGTGGAAGGATAACCCACACTAACATTTTTTTGCCATCGGTAGTGGTTACATAACGTCTTTCGTATTTAGGCAAAGCCAATTTAGCGTAGGTTTCGTCGTTAGTTTTGGTTAATTGCAACCACGTTTTTTTCTTGAAGTTGTACGAATAGATTTCGGCTGCATGGTTCATATCGGTACGCGTCACGATGATATTATCACCTGAGAAACCAACCAAATCATTGACGTCGAAATCGCCTGAAGTAATTTGTTTTACGGTTACGGTTATTTTAGTTAAACCCGGGAAATTAACTTCGAATAAATGCTTGGCACCGTCGACTGCAGCGGTGAAATAGACTTTTTTGCCATCGGTACTCCAAAGGAAATTGTCTACACTACCGTCCCAATTGGCGGTCAGGTTCATATCGATTCCTTTAAACCGAACGATGATGTCGTTTTTATCTGCTTCGTAACCGTCGCGTTTCATTTGCAACCAAGTTAAATTTCCGGTTGGAGAGAAAACCGGATTCGTATCGTAACCCGGATTGCTTTCGGTTAAATTTTTAGTGGTTTTGGTTTCGAGATGGTACTCATATAAATTGGTATTAGTTGAAATCGCATAAGCTGTTCCCGTCTTCTTTTTACAAACGTAAATAATGCTTTTGCTATCAGGAGACCAAATGTAATCTTCATCACCACCAAAAGGTTTTTGCGGACTGTCGTAAGGTTCGTTAGGCATGATGTCGATGGCTTGAGCCTTGTCTTTGTTTTCGGCGTAAAACACGTGGTTATGAGAACCGTTGTTCCAAGTATCCCAATGACGGTAGTCTAAACCATTGTAGACTTGCGCATCGGCTTTGCCTAAATCCGAATAAATGTCTTTACCCAACACATTTTCAGCTTTTACTTCTTGGTTGGACAAAATATACAAACCGTTTGGTGATACATTTTTATCAACCAATAAGTCTTTGGTTTCCTTTACTTCGACGGGATTACCGCCGTTAACCGGAATGGTATAAAATTTCGAATTGGATTTATTGTCTGCCACCGAAGGCGTAGCCACTTTATAAACGATAGATTTGCCGTCTTTAGAAATGCCCATTGCGGTTACTCGACCCAATTTCCAAAGTGTTTCGGGAGTAAGCACATCTTGTGCTGAAGCTGTGATGCCCATAATGCAAAGGATTATTGAAACAATTTTTTTCATTGTT
>JBIIXM010000321.1:0-2581 GCA_044338435.1 Flavobacterium sp.
TCACCGGCATCAAAAATTCCTTCTCCGTAAAAGAATGAAATTTGAGTCCCGTTTGAAATCTTATTGTAGAAACCGGTTAATCTCGCTTTGAATTTCGGCGCTTTGATGATGTAGCTGATGTCAGTACCCATAATAGACTCGCTAGTCAAATCAGGAGTAATGTTGTTGTTCAAACGAGCGTTAGAAAACGTATTTCTTAAGTTTGGCGCTTTCGTCATGTAAACACCATTAATATCGATAAACTGTTTTCCGGTAATTTTATAAGTCAAACCTCCTTTGAAACCAAAGTTTTCAAAAATAGCTTTAGAACTTTTCCCGAATGAATTGTTAGCATAAATACCATTTCTGTAGTTTCCTTCTCTTTGGTATTCAGATCTTGAAAAAGTTTGTCCCAAATAAAAATCAACTTTTTTGTAATTGAATTTGAATTGGGTAAAACCGTCAAAAGTAATAGCATTTAAATCATAGTTATATCCGTAAGCATCACCCTCGTAGACTTGTCTGTCCGGATTGTTTAAGTCAGTTTGAGAAGCATCACCAGAGAAGAAAGGATCAATATCAGAGAAGTAAGTTCCTCCTAAAAGATCGATAAGCTTTTGGAAATTTTTAGATTTTAACTTCTTAAAGTTTACTCCGGCATTCATAATGATGTTATCAGCAATAGAAGAATTTAAGTAAGAGTTAGCACTCCATTGTTTGTCTTCTACACGGTCTTCGTATAAAACGTAAGCACTTTTTTGACCTCCGTTAACAATTTTGTTGGTGTAATAAATATTTTCCCAATCAATTTGACCATCATTTACAAAGTTGGTTTGTGCTTGTGTTGCAGCTGGATTGGTATAACCGGTAATGGTTACATTGTCCGATGCGAATGTTGGCACATAATAACTTTGGTCATTTAAGTAGTAACTTGGAAGGTTTTTGTAATATGTTGGATCAGGATTGTTAGCCAATTGAAAATCCAAACGGCTGTTCCCAACAAATCCAACTTGGTAAGCTACGTTAGTATTTAAGTTGGTTTTAGCATTGATTTTCCAAAAGTGACTCAACATATTGATAGGCTCCTCAATTTCTTTATATCTTGAGTTTCTTTTTTCGCCTTCTTGCCAACCCCAATAAGAGTTGTATTCAATTCCTTTTAAACGAGTAACCTCATCTGTATTAGGAGAACTTTTTCCTCTTTTGTTCTGTGCAAAAATGGAAGTAAAATTAATCGAGTGATTCTCGTTAATCTTCTTTTCAACACTAGCAAATAAAGAGTTAGCAGCGTAGTTTGTTCCTTCAAAATAACCTTCATTAGCCCATCTTCTGGAAGCAGAAACTACAAAAGCCCATCCGTCTTTATTCATACCGGAAGCGTATGTTCCCATTGTTCTCCAACTGTAGTTGGTATTGGTTCCTGAGAAGGAAACCCTTGAGCCTTTTCTGTAAATTGAAGCCCTTGTGTTTATCTCTTGTGTTCCTAAAATACCACCGAAAGTATAATCTGAAGGTGCTGAACCCATAGTAAATTCTTGGTTTCTGGTCGCGTCGTTTAATCCGCCCCAGTTGCTCCATTGTGGTCTTCCGTCATAAATTTTATTCATCGAAATACCGTTAATCATGGTAGTACTGTATTCGTTATCCAAACCTCTGATTCTGAAACGAGCCTGACCCCAGTTAAAGGCTGCCGCTTGTTGGTAAACATCTCTGGAAGCTTGTAACAAGCCCGAAGTACTCTCAGAACCGCTGTTATCATCACCCAAATCGTTCTCGGTTATGGTAACCAAACTCAACTGTTGTTCCGACGTAACGTCTTCTTCAAAAACAATAACGCCTAAGTCTAACACTTTTCCCGCTTCAACTTCAACCGATAACAATTGGTCTTTGTATCCTGCGCTTTTAATTTGCAGTAATTGACTACCGCTTGGTACTTCTTTAAAAACAAAAACACCTGTAGCATCTGTCAAAGCAGTGAAACTGGTGTTTTCAATAGAAGCAACAACATTTTGTAAAGGTTTTTGTGTTTTTGAATCTACCACTTTACCTGTGATTCCGGCCGTAGTTTGTGCAAAAACAAAAAACACTTGCATCACAAATAAAGTACTAATAACAAGTTTTTTCATAAATAAAATAAAATTAATTTTAATCCCTGCCAAGTCTTAATAAAAACTTAACAGCCGACAAATGTACATCTTTTAATAATATTATCTACTTTTGGCCCAAAGTTTGTAAAAACTTGATATTAAATTAATATACATTTTATGAGAATTAAAAGTTTAATAGCGCTTTTCTTTGTTTTTTTCGCAATAACAGGCGCTAATGCACAGGCAAAAAAGTATAATATTCATACTGTTGCCTTTTACAATTTTGAGAACTTATTCGATACCATCAACGGAGCAAATAATGATGAAGAGTGGCTTCCGAATGGCGCTCAAAATTGGACCGGAAAAAAATACAAACAAAAGCTCAAAAACTTAGCCCGAGTACTTTCTGAAATCGGCACCAACGACCAACAAAAAGAATCTCCTATAATCATAGGAGGTTGTGAAATTGAAAACAGAGGTGTTTTAGAAGATTTAGTAAAGGAACCGCTTTTAGT
>JBIIXM010000320.1:0-2581 GCA_044338435.1 Flavobacterium sp.
GTGTTTTTATCGAAGTGTTTGATGACGAAGCACATCGCATTGAAGATGTAAAATGGTTGGCGCAAGGCACAATTTACCCGGATGTCATCGAATCGGTTTCGGTAAAAGGACCAAGTGCAACTATTAAATCGCATCACAATGTAGGCGGTTTGCCCGATTATATGAAACTACAAATCGTTGAGCCATTGCGCATGTTATTCAAAGATGAAGTTCGTCGCGTAGGGAAAACATTAGGAATTGATGCTGAACTTTTAGGCAGACATCCGTTCCCGGGACCGGGCTTGTCTATCCGAATTTTAGGTTCGATTACACTGGAGAAAGTCAGAATATTGCAGGAAGTGGATGCCGTTTTTATCAACGGTTTAAAAGAGCACGGTTTGTACGATAAAGTTTGGCAAGCCGGCGCTATTTTGTTACCGGTGAATAGTGTAGGGGTTATGGGCGATGAGCGTACTTACGAAAAAGTAGTAGCGCTTAGAGCTGTAGAATCTACAGACGGAATGACCGCTGATTGGGTACATTTGCCTTACGAATTCCTGATGAAAATCTCCAATGAAATCATTAATAAAGTCAAAGGCGTGAACCGAGTGGTCTATGATATCAGCTCAAAACCACCGGCCACAATCGAATGGGAATAGTTTTTGTTGGCCTAAAAAAGTTGATGAAAAAAGCCTTAATTCCGATGGCATTTGAAAAGATTTGTTAACTTTAACGTAAAATAAAGGAACTGTTTATGAAAAACCGAATTATTTTCTCATTGCTGTTTGTACTGAGTGTCACGTTTAATACGTCGGCCAAGCAGGATAAATACGTGAAGCATACTGTAGCTCAAGGGGAAACAATTACGATGATTGCTCAAAAATACAAGGTTACACCTTATGATATTTACAAACTCAATCCAGATTCGCAAAAAGGGATTGAACTTAACAGCGTATTGTTAATCCCACCTACAGTAGCCGAATCTACTTTTTCAGCAGCACCTAAACAGACTTCACCCAAAGCAACCGGAAATCCGACTACGCATTTGGTAAAGCCTAAAGAAACACTATTCAGTTTATCCCGACAATACGGCGTAACCGTTGATGCTATTAAATCGGCCAACGCAGAGTTGTTAAAAGAGGGGCTGAAAATCGGCCAAACCATTAGAATCCCTTCGGCTGAAGCCAGTCAGGAAACTTACCAAAAACCACCTGTAGAAAAGCCGGTACCGGCACCTAAAGAAACACCAAAAGCTGTAGCGAAATCAGAATCTAAAACTGAGATGGCTAAAGGCAATACGACGTACCACATCATCGAACCCAAAGAAACCAAATACGGTATTTCTAAAAAATACGGAATGACCATACAAGAATTGGAGCGATTGAATCCGGCCATTGTAAATGAGTTTCCGGTTGGGTTGAAATTGGTTGTTTCCGGAAATCCGGAAGCTAAACCGGTTGTTGAAACCAATAAAGTGAAAGAGGAAGCTCCAAAATCTCCGGCGGTTAGTACTAAAAAATACTTGGAAGAATACGTGGTGCGTCCTAAAGAAACCATCTCCAGCATTGCCAGTGATTACGGAATGACTGAACAAGAATTAATAGCCTTGAATCCCGAATTGAAAAAAGGCGTTAAGCTGGGTATGATTCTCCGAGTTCCAAAAGGCCAACGCAAAGAGCCTATCAAAAAAGAACAAGGCAATTTATTGAAGAATATGAATACTAATGCGAGAAAACAACTCGCATTACTTTTACCGTTTAATATCAGTAAAATTGAGAGCGATACGGTAAATTCAACCCAAGCGCGTTTGAAGAAAGATAAATTTCTCAACATGACCTTGGATTTTTACTCAGGCGCTTTAATGGCTATCGATTCGGCTAGAGTATTAGGGATGAATGTCGATATCAAAATTTTAGATTCCCAAGAAACCAAAAACACTTCAAATGTTGCGACTTTGGCAACAGACCAGAAATTGAATGCAATGGATGCCGTAATCGGACCATTTTACCAAGCCAATGTAGAAAAACTAGCCGAAATTTTGGAACCTACCAAAACACCGGTGATTTCTCCCTTATCCAAAGAATCCGGTAAGAAGTTCAGTAACCTTTACCAATCGATGCCTTCTTTAGAGCAAATGCGTGCTTCTATATTTGAGTTTATGAGGGGCAAAGGCGGTAATGTTGTAGCCGTAGTCGACCCGAAAAAAGGTAGCGTAAAACAATACCTGCAAGAAAATCAAGCCGGAACCAGAATCATCGGATTAACAGCCAAGAATACTTTTTTTGCGGATAGTTTAAAAGTTTGCCTGAAAAAAGACAAGATGAATTATGTTGTGTTGGCTTCTGAGAGTACCGGGATGATTTTGGCTACTACCAATGCCATGTTGGCGTTTCAGAAAGACTATCAAGTGCAATTGGTGATTATGGAACCGAATGAAACCTTGGATTTTGAAGAAATTTCCTTGACGCGATTGACCAAATTAAAACTGTTATATCCGTCCTTAACCCGACCAAACGAAAGTATTGAGGCCAATCAGTTTGATGCCAAATACAAAAAGCTAAATAAGATTATTCCGAACGCTTATGCTATTCGCGGTTTCGAT
>JBIIXM010000322.1:0-2560 GCA_044338435.1 Flavobacterium sp.
GAATGGGAATTTAGACGAGTTTTTGAAAGCCTATTTAATGATGATGGGACAGAAAGAAGAGTAATTATGAATTAGGAATTACGAATTAGGAATTAGAAATAAAAAACGTAATTCATAACTCGTAATTCATAATTTAAACCTATATTTGCCACGAGGATTCCGTAAAGGAAGTTACACCTCACCGCATAAGTCGATCGCTCCAGGTCGGCTTTTGTATTTTATAGAAATGACGAAGCCCAAAACAATTGCTGCTTTGGGCTTCGTTTTTTGAAGAAAGTTAGTTTATAAAACCTCTTTCAAGAAATTTTTAAAGGCAATCCACGAACGTTTATCAGCTAATTCATTATAGGCAGCGCCTTTGCTGTTGTCACTCCCGGCATCTTTATGGGTGAAAGCGTGAACAGCATTAGCATAGAAAACCATTTGCCAATCGGCGCCTGAACTTTTCATTTCCGCTTGAAAAGCATCGATTTCTGCTTTGGGCACATAAGGATCATCGGCACCGTGAAGCACAAGGACTTTGGAATTGATTTTGTTTACCGCACGAGAAGTATCTTTCCCTAAACCACCGTGAAAAGAAACGACACCTTGCACTTTTAAATTACCTCTAGCCGCTTCTAAAGCACCGGTACCACCAAAGCAGTAACCCATGACTACAATTTTATCCGGATTGGCACCAAGCTTTACCAACTGGTCTAATGCCAATTGAATACGTCTTTGGTAATCGGCAAAGTTTTGTTTGTAATAACCGGCATTTTTTCCGGCTTCTGCAGCATTCTTTGGTCGCTTGTCAACACCATAAATATCGGCTACAAAAGCATAATAGCCTAGTTTGGCGAGTTCGGCAGCACTTTCTTTAGAATGTTCGTCAATGCCCATCCAGGCCGGTAAAATGAGAACTCCCGATTTTTCTTTGAGTCCGTTTTGAGGTTTTACACCGAAGCCACTGAGCTTTTGCTCACCGTCTTTGTAATCCATTGGGGCTAGTTGTGCATAACCAGTCATCAAACCGGACATAATTGTTACTAGAAATATTGTTTTGAGTTTCATAGAATGTGATTTTGAGATAAAATTAACCAATCGACATCGGAACAAACGTTAAAAAAATAAAAAAACCTCCGAAGAGGTTTTAGTTATTTTCAATAATTTAATATCGTATTTAATATTTTTCTCAACGGATTGAGATAAAATTGAAATAGAAAAACAAGCAACTATGAAGCTTAAATTGAATTTAAGAAAGTTACAAGGGTAACCAAATCAGACTCCTTTGAAAAAGAGACACTATTGTTTTTTAAAAAATCTACAATCTGGCTCTCTTTATCAGGAAACATTTTTATCAATTCTTTTTTGTTTTTAGGAAAAATTACAATTCCGTCCTCTTTTTTTATAAAAAAGGTTTCTCTCTGAAATTCATAGTGAGCAGGAACTTCACTGGCATAACTATTCGCAGCTTCTACTTTTGGAATTAGTTTCACTTTTTCTCTCTTGAATAAAGAAACTTTTTCTCCGGTAGATAGCTTTACCAAAAACCCTTTGACATTTCCTTTGTCAGAGTTGTATAGTGCGTATTTGTACTTTTTATTGCTGTTGGTAAAATTAACCTCCATACTGTCTGATTTTATCACAAGAAGTATTTTGCCTTCGCTTTGGAATTCCATCTCATCTTTGTAAGCATTATATCGAAGTAAAAACATACCTTCATAACCGGTAACAGTAGCGGGTAAAAATGTTGTTGTAAAATATGGACTTCCTTCTATGCTTTTGTCATCACCTTCATAGCCTTTAGAAAGATCAAGGCGTTGTTTGGCTGTGATAATTGACATTCCATTCCCTATTTGCTGAGAATAGATTGGAAGTGAAACAAATAAAATGGTGTGTAATAGGATTTTTTTCATTGTGATTATTTTATTGAATCGCAAAAATAGATTCTTTCCCTAAACAAAAAAAAAATATCCGAATTTTATTATGTTAAATTCCTATTTCTACCTGAAAACGCACATACCAATTGTTTTTGGAACTACCGTCAAAATAATTTAGAGTATCGTAGTTGACTTCGGCTTGCAGTTTAAAAGCGTGTTCCCAAATATATTTGGTAACGCCCACAGAATATTCGCGTACATTGGGCGCTAAGGCAGCAATATCATTTCCAACATTTTGTATCGAATAACGAGCGATGAACTCGTAGTTCGATTTCGTATTGTAACTCGCTTGATAATCAAAACCATTTCCGACAAATACATAATTACTTTCGGTAACATCTTCCGGATTAACGGTGATAGCGTTTTCATTAGTGGTTCGAGACATATAACTCATCATAGCCGCCCAACCGTTGTATTTAAACATAGCATCCAGCAAGACCGATTTCATAGTTCGTCTCTCGAACAAATCGTTCCCCAATTGTCCTTGCGTACGTTGCGCATGATTGTTTTGTTGAAAGGCACCGGATAATAACAACTTAGGTTTCTTTTCGCGTAAAATATCGCCTTCAAAATAAGTACCGTCTTTGGAAAAAGCACCCAACGGCATTAGTTCTATTTTACCGGTTACAGCTACTCCATCA
>JBIIXM010000030.1:0-10142 GCA_044338435.1 Flavobacterium sp.
AATGCAACCCAAGGTAAATGCGACTGTAAGCAAAAATCAACGGAAACAAAAACAGTAAGTACGCGTTTTTGTAGTAGCGTTTCAAAATCAGGAACGTCAGTACCGTTGACGCCATAGAATTCGTAGCGTGACCGGAAAAGAAACTGAAGGAACTACTGGTTTTAACACGACGAATAATAGCTCCTATTTCCAAATCATTACAAGGCCGTAACCGTTCAAAACTGTATTTGAAAAGATTGACAGTTTGGTCGCAAATCAGCACCATCACTGCTATAAAAAGGACGTAATAGCCAAAATTTTTCCATCCGATTTTTTTTTGCAACAGATAAAAAACCAAAATAAATACCGGTGCCCAATTCTGTTGTTTGGTAATAATCAACCACAACCCATCCCATTGTTCCGAGCCTAAACCATTAAGATAAACTAAGGCTTGCTTGTCGAGTTGGATGATTTTTTCGAGCATTACATTTGGCGTTTGATCGGACCGGACATCGACTCGAGGTCTTCTGCAGCTTGTTTAATTTCGGGCAAAATGCCTTGATCTACACTGCTTTTTACTTTATCAACCTCTTCAGTAAAAGTTCCTGTGATGCTTTTTACAGAATCGTTTAATTCTTGTACTTCGGCACTTTTCTGAATTTCCGACTTAATTTCGTTCGTGGCATTTTTGAGTTGTGCCATAATTTTTCCCAACGTTCTGGCTATTTCGGGCACTTTATCAGAACCGAATAACATCAAAGCGATGAAGATAATAAAAATTAATTCGCCAAAACCAAATCCGAGCATAACCTAAACTTCTAAATTATAAGGTTGCAAAGTTACAAACTTAAGTTAATCAAACTTCGATTTTTGTGCTGTTTTTGGCCAAGTATTGTTAGCCGTATCGATATCGGCTGTTTCTTCTTTCGGGTCAACTACAATTTTAGCAATCGCTTTTTGCGTGGCAAAAGTACGGTTAACTTCTTTGTCGTTCATACGCCAAATTTGCGCCGGGAAATAATGATTTTCTTTAGTACCGTCTTCAAATGTAATTTCAACAATTATCGGCATTACCAATCCGCCCGGTTTATCGAAAGTTACTTGATAGAAATACTTAGGCTCGTTAAGCTTGGCTCTTTCTTCAGCGGTAAAATTCTTGTTGACATACTCATCTAACGCTTGGAAATCGGCAATTTTGAAAGGCTTGTTCAATTCCGGTTTGTAATCGGCACTGCCTTCTGCTATCATGTACACCATTGGTCCGTTTCTCGAATCACGACGGCGTCTGGTTTTCATAAAATCACTTACTTCTTTCGAAGGATTGTTGCTTACGAAGTATTTTTTGACTTCTTTGATGCCAATGTCGTTATAATCGGTAGTGTAAAACCAACCTCTCCAAAACCAATCTAAATCGACTGCCGAAGCGTCTTCCATGGTTCTGAAAAAATCTTCCGGTGTCGGATGTTTGAATTTCCAACGGTTGGCGTAGGTTTTAAAAGCGTAATCAAACAATTCCGCACCCATAATGGTTTCCCGTAAAATATTCAACGCTGTCGCCGGTTTCCCGTAAGCATTGTTCCCAAACTGACGAATGCTTTCAGAGTTGGTCATGATTGGTTCTAAACCGGTTTGGTCACCACTCATGTACGGAATAATATTTTTGGCCGGACCGCGACGGGTTGGGAAATTAGGATCAAAAGTTTTTTCGGCTAAGTATTCCATAAACGAGTTTAAGCCTTCGTCCATCCAAGTCCATTGACGCTCATCGGAATTGACAATCATGGGGAAAAAGTTGTGCCCAACTTCGTGACAAATTACGCCTAACATACCATATTTGGTTTGGTCGGAATATTTTCCGGTTTCATCCGGACGACCGAAATTCCAACAAATCATTGGGTATTCCATACCCTGATCACGAGCGTTCACCGAAACAGCTTTCGGATAAGGATAATCAAAAGTGTAGTTCGAGTAGCTTTTTAAAGTGTGCGCTACCATACGAGTGGAATATTCTTCCCATAACGGATTGCCTTCTTTAGGATACAAGGAAATAGCCATAGAAGTTGTGCTTCCTGTTTTTACCGCCATGGCATCGTAGATAAACTTTCTGGAGGTTGAAATCCCGAAATCACGTACATTCTCGGCTTTGAATTTCCAAGTTTTTTTCTTGTCTGAAAAGCCTTTTTCTGCAGCCTCAGCCTCGGCTTGCGTTACCACAATTACCGGTTTGTCAAAAGACTTCTCGGCTAAAGCATAGCGTTTTAGTTGTTCTAGTGTAAAAACTTCGCTGCGGTTCATTAGCGTTCCTGTAGCTTCCATGATATGATCGGCAGGAACGGTAATATTCACTTCGTAGTTTCCGAAAGTCAGCGCAAATTCGCCCGAACCCCAGAACTGCATGTTTTGCCAACCTTCTACATCATTATAAACCGCCATTCTTGGGTAAAACTGTGCTAAAACGTATAAATTATTACCGTCTTTTTCAAAATGTTCGTAACCCGAACGGCCACCGTCGATGATGTAATTATTGATGTTGTACCACCATTTGATGGAAAACGTAATTTTTTCTTTGTGTTGTAATAGTTTCGGCAACTCTATACGCATCATGGTTTGGTTGATGGTATATTTCATTGGATTACCTTGGGCATCTTTAACGTATTCTATGCGGAAACCACCATCAAAATCTTCTTCTAAATATTTTCTGGAGAAAGTTTGCGCCGAAATAGCCGGATCGGTTTTGCTGTTTTCCACCAATGGCGAATTGGAGTTTCTGGCTTTTTCATTCTGATCCAATTGCACCCATAAATAATCTAAGGCTTCTTTGGCATTGTTGGTATAAGTAATGGTTTCCGAACCGTAAAGACGTTGGTTTTTATCATCTAATTCAACGTCTATCTTATAATCCGCTTGTTGCTGATAATACTCCGGACCCGGAGCTCCTGATGCTGTTCTGTACATGTTAGGCGTAGCCAACAAGTCGTACATTTGCTTGAATTTATCCGGATTTCTTTCGTCGGTTTTATTGGTTTTAGGTGTTTCCTGAGCTTGGGCAAAACCCATAGAAATACAACACAAAAAGGCTACAAACTGAAAAGTACGCTTCATAGAATTTTCTTTAAAGGGCTAAAAATAAAATAAAATTGGGGATTAGCCACGCTAAAGAAAACTATTTTAACATTCCTTTAGTGGTTGAGGAAGACAACAATAGGTTTTGCTTTTTGCCATTGTTGTTAAATTGAATGATATTTTGCTGTTCGTCGTGAAGCTCTGTAAGAATACTGTTTTCAACTTCCATCTTAGTGATTTTCGGGACTTCTTTTACTGTTAAGTAACAAATTATCACATTGTTTTCTTGTTCGTGACTGTGAAAATTCATGGTCTTGAGCTGACCATTGAGATAAATCTTGAACTTATCTGACAAGTATTTTTTCATCAAGGTTACATCTTCAGGCGTTTCCTTTTGGTCCCCGATATTCGTTTGTTTTTTGTAGGCTTTGGCCAAAGCATCATTCAAATCGTCCATAAAAATACGGGTAGTGATTTCAAGTCGTTTTTTTTGCGGCACAAAATCGACTTGGTAAATACCAACATAAAAGCGATGCGCAGACATGGCAGTTAATCCGATAAAAAGAACGAGTAAAGCCGATATTTTGATTGCTTTCTTCATGAACCTTTATTCTTTTCCATTTTTTAACAACGTCAAATACTGAGAAGCCAATTCGCTCAAACGGAATTTGGCCAATCCTTTATTCTTCTTACTCATATAGCCTTCCAATTTAGCATCATCTGCAATATAATACAGAAATCCTTTGACGTATTCACTCGGAATTTTTAGGCGATTGGTAAAATACTCCGGCTTGAATTGGTTTTCTACCTTGGTCATCAATCTCTCTTTGCGTTCTACTTCCAATTCCTTTTTTAACATCGCGGTTCGTCCTGAGATGGCGTTTAAAATCGGATCTAAACCTATTGAGCCACCGGCCATCATACCCGCTGATGCTGTTGCGTCTAAATCGGTAGCTGTCTTCAATCTTCTTTCAGCCGGTGTATATTTCTTGGCCGGCTTGTCTAAAATGCCCAATGAAACTGCATTAATGTTGCTGTGGTCCTGAATTTCCACTTCCTCTAGCTCGATTATTTTAGGCAGCAATTGGGTAACCAACAATGATTTCTTGACATCGGCTTCCGTCAGCACTATTTTTTTGGTTTCTGTTTGTAGACTTTGAAACCGTAAGGTGTCACCCACTTTAACAAACAAGGAATAATTTCCGGTTTCATCAGTAGCAGTTGATGATTCCGAGCGTAAGTTGTAAACATTCACCTCGCGAAGTTCCTTCACTGTAGTAACCACTTTCCCTTTCAAAAAAAACAATTCGCCGGATTGCGCAAAACCCGTAACGGAGATAATTAAAGCGAAAATAAGGTACAGTGGTTTCATTAAAATCTTTTTTTCAAAAGTAAGCATACTATTTTGCATCCGCTTGTTGCAGACTAATATATTTTGTGGCCAATTCCGCCAAGACAAAAGCAGTCATTACCTTATTCTTAGTTTTCATGGCTGCTACAAATTTAGGTTCATCAACTATATAATACCAAAAACCTTTCACGTATTCGGCCGGAATTTTAAGTTTGTCAATACAATAACTTATCCCAAACTGATTTTCTATTCGCTGTAATAAGGTTTCTTTTCGTTCAACTTCCAACTCCTTCTTTAATAGCGCTGTTCTGCCCGACATCCAATTAAATAAAGGATCTAATCCAACCGAAGCACCACTGCTTCCGTCTGTATTTCCTTCAATTCCATCTCCATTAGCAGTTCTCAGTCTTCTTTCAGCCGGTGTATATTTTTTTATCGTTGGTGCCACAATACCCAAATCGACTGCATTGATATGCTTGTATTGCTTAATCACTACTTCATTTAACCGATGAATCATAGGTTCCAACTTAATAAACACAAGTTTTTGGTCGAAATCGGCTTCCGTAATCACGCGTTTTAAACCTTTGATGGGAAGCGCTGCAAACATCAAAGTATCGCCTACGCTGACATTGATGGAAATAAAACCTTGATTTGCCGTAGTAGCCGTTTGATCCGTATTCAAATTAATCACATAAATACCATCTAAATTAACCGCTTCGGAAACGACTTTCCCGTTCAGCACTTTATCAGAAATCTTTTGAGCCTGAACCACATGCCCAATCAGCAACACTGCTATTATTTTCAAACTGATTTTCATAGACCAAATTTGTAGGGTTAAAAATATAGGCTGCCATTCCTAAATAAATCCCAACAACATGGTAATTTTATGTTAATTAAAAGCGGTAAAAGCTGTACTTTTGAAGGAGAATCAGCAAAAAGAATGAAAAAACTAATTATTGCGAGTACCTCAACAGTGCACGGAGGAAAATATTTGGATTATTTGTTGCCTACTTTGGCGCAACATTTTAGAGCTTGTGACGAAATACTTTTTATCCCTTATGCCCGTCCCGGCGGCATCAGTCACGATGACTACACTGCTAAAGTTCGAGAAGTTTTCAGCGCCATTGATAAATCGGTCAAAGGCTTGCACGAATTTCAAAATCCTGCCGAAGCCATTCGGAAAGCACAAGGTATTTTTACCGGTGGCGGCAACACCTTTTTATTGGTAAAACAACTGTACGATAACGAAGTGATGACCGTTTTAGCCGAAGTTTTAAACCATGGAACGCCCTACTTAGGGACCAGTGCAGGCAGCAATATTACCGGCATCAGTATGCAAACCACGAATGACATGCCGATAGTATATCCGCCAAGTTTTGCAACTTTAGGCGTTATTCCTTTTAATTTGAATCCGCATTACTTAGATCCCAACTCGAACAGCACACACATGGGCGAAACGCGTGAAACCCGAATTAAAGAATTTCATGCCTTTAATACAACACCAGTTTTAGGTTTGCGTGAAGGCAGTTGGTTAGAAGTAAACGCTGATACTATTGTATTGAAAGGACCGTTAACCGCCCGATTGTTTCTGCCGAATAAAGATGCGGAAGAATTGACATCGGAAACCGATTTGACTTTTTTGGGAACACTATAAAACAAAAAAAACTCTAATGTGAATAGAGGTTTTCATTTTAGAGCGGAAGACGAGGCTTCCCGATGTATCGGGATAAACTTCTCGCCAAAGTGTACAAAAAAACCTCTAACGTAAATTAGAGGTTTTCATTTTAGAGCGGAAGACGAGGCTCGAACTCGCGACAACCAGCTTGGAAGGCTGGAGCTCTACCAACTGAGCTACTTCCGCATTTGTGAGTGCAAATATATAGAATAAGTTTCCTTTGATGCAAATTTTTTTGAAAAAAATTATTGTAAAATCAGAGACCATTTATAACCCAAACAAAACCAAAACGTTAGAAAAAGACTAATGATTACCATTCGAAAAATAACAGCTGAAGTAAGCTATCCGGTACGACATGAAGTGCTGAGAAAAGGCAAACCTATCGACTCTTGTCTTTTTGAGGGCGATGACATTCCAACAACCCAACATTACGGTTTGTTTGAAGATGATAGATTGCAAGGCATTATTTCGGTGTTTGAGACTTCAAATCCGCTGTTTACAGAAACCCGTCAGAAGCAAATCAGAGGTATGGCTATTTTAGAACACAACCAAGGTAAAGGCTACGGCAAACAATTAGTGCAGTATTGCGAAAAGATATTACTCGATTCCGATTGTGAACTGATATGGTTTAATGCCCGGGAAAACGCTAAAGGTTTTTACCAAAAATTAGGATATACTATACAAGGAAAACCTTTCAATATTGAAGGCATCGGAATACACTATGTAATGTGGAAAAAATTAAGAGTTTAACTTAGCTACGATCTCTACTTTAGCGGTTGGATGGTAAATGAACAAACAAGACTTGTCTTTGATTGCATTGATTATTTTTTCGTTCATTTCTAACGGAACAGCCGGACAACCTTGACTTCTGCCCAAACGTTTGTTTTGTTTGATAAAAGATTCGGAAACATAATCGGCTCCGTGGATAACCACCGCTCTCTCGCGGGCCTTATCGTTTAATCCTTTTTGCAAACCGTCTAATTTTAAAGACAAGCCGTGTTTTCCGTTGTAAACTTCTGCCGTCACGTAAAAACCTAAACTACTTTGGAAAGACTCTGCTTTATTGGAAAAAGCCTTAGCAAAATCTTCGCCGGTATTTCTGCCGTGCGCTACCAAAGTTTGAAACAAAACCCTATTTTGGTCTAAGTCGATTACCCAAAGTCGTTTGGCAGTAGAAGCCAAACTGAAATCAACTAAAGTAAGTATGTTTTTCTTAACAATACCCTTCTCTTTCAACAATTGAAAACCTTCTAAGGCCACGGAAAAGCTCTCAAAACTAGGTAATACGAAAGAATTGGCATCCAACTGATGATAGACCGCCACTATCTTAGCCTCGGCATCAACAACTGGTTTTTCAGAAATAAAAGCAGTATTTGTTTTGTCGGGAAAACTGTTGAAAGACATCAACAACAACAAAAAAACTAAAGAAAAAGACTTATAATTCATTGACATTAATAGGTTTAGGATCAGACATGGGTAGGGCAAATATAAAGTATAAATTAAGTAAAGCAAATTTTTCTGTAATCAATTAAGCAAATTTTAATCTTTTAACGTCATAATAATCAATCCGTTTTTATTTGAAAGAGGGTTGGAAATATGAATTAAATAATTACTTTTGTTGGTCTAACGCCCATATAAATGTCTAACCATTCTTACTTTTTTTTCGGCTTGGCTATGCTTTTCTCAAGCATGGCATTGGGACAAAAGAAAACGCTTTTAACTAAAAGCACTACCGAAAAAATAGTAATTGATGGCAAATTCACTGAAACTTCATGGGCCAACGCCGATGTTGCCAAAGATTTCTTGATGATAGAACCCGACAACGGAAAACCTATCGCCGAGGGTAAAAGAACCGAAGTCAAAGTAATTTACGACAACAGCGCTATCTACATCGCTGCCACATTATACGATGACGAACCTTCAAAAATTTTAAGCGAATTTACCCTGAGAGACGACTTTGCTGTAGCCGATCATTTTGGCGTTTTGCTCAACGGATACAACGACGGTCAACAAGAGTTTCGCTTTTTCGTGAGTGCCGCCGGAGTCCAACAAGACGGAGTTTATACCGAAACGTACGGAGAAGATTTTTCTTGGGACGCTATTTGGGACAGCCATGTGGAAATCACCAATTTCGGGTGGACGGTTGAAATGCGAATCCCTTATGCTGCTCTCAGATTTCCTTCCGAAAAAAAGCAAACTTGGGGATTGAATTTTTACCGAGAAATTCGCCGTGATCGCCAACAATATTCTTGGTCATTGTTAGACCGAAAAATCGAAAACGAAAGCATACAAGCCGGAATATTAGAAGGCATCGAAAACATCGAAACGCCTACCCGATTATTTTTGATTCCTTACGCTTCCCAGTATTTTTATTCCAATACTTCCCAAAGAACTTACGGAGAATTACGCGGTGGCATGGATATCAAATACGGCATTAACGACGCTTTCACTTTAGATGCCATTTTGATTCCCGATTTTGGGCAAACCAAATTTGACAACGTAGAATTAAACCTCACAGCTTTTGAACAACAATTTGCCGAAAATCGTCCTTTTTTTACCGAAGGAACCGATTTGTTCAACAAAGGCGACTTATTGTACACCCGAAGAATTGGGGAAACACCGGATTATTTAACAGTAGCGGATAATGAAACTGTTATAGACCAACCCAGTACTATTAAACTCATCAATGCTTTCAAGGTTTCGGGACGAACTAAAAACGGCTTGGGTATAGGCGTATTGAATGCGGTTTCAGAAAAAACCAGCGTGCATGTCAGAAATGATGACACCGGTGAAACCCGACTCGAAACACTTTCCCCTTTAACCAATTACAATGTATTGGTTTTTGACCAGCGTTTTCGAAAAAACTCTTCCGTTTCGCTAGTTAACACAAATGTTACGCGTAACGGCGAGTTTCGTGACGCCAATGTTTCGGCGTTGGTTTGGGACTTAAACACCAAGAAAAATACGTACAATCTATCTGGTGACTTCAAGTATAGTTATGTAAACAATCATTTTGATTTAGAGGATAAAAAAGGCACGAGCGCTTACATTAATTTGGGAGAGACCAGTGGAAAATATCGGTACAGTATTGGTGGCTTGTATGTTTCAGATAATTATGATAATAACGACTTAGGGATTAACTTCCAAAACCACTATCATGGATTTTACCTTAACTCCAGTTATCGCATTTTAAATCCTAATAAAGTTTTCAATACCTTTTTTACCAACTTAAACAATTACGTAGAATTTGACAACAGAACCGGTCGCATTCAATCGGGTTACTCTCGTTTGAACTTCAACACCACCGATAAAAAGAATGACTACTATGGTTTTGGCGCTACTTTGAGTCCGTTAAAAATTTACGATTTTTACGAACCTCGGTCTGAAAACCAAGAAAAGTTTGTTACGATTCCGGAAAGTTTCAATGCTTACTTCTATTTTTCGAGTAATTACAATCAGAAATTTGCCTTAGATGTGAATCCGTTTGCCACGAAGTTCAACGAAAAAGACCGCATGAATTATGGTTTTGTCATCAGTCCGAGATACCGTTTCAGTGACCGATTGGCTTTGATTTACAATTTCACTTTCAACAGACAAAACAACAATATCGGCTGGATTGCTTTTGACGAAAACGACAATACTATCTTCGCCAGAAGAAACCGTGTAACCTACACCAATACCCTGCAAGGAAAGTATTCCATCAATAACAAAATGAACTTTAATCTGAACGTTCGCCATTATTGGTCGTTTGTAACCAACCACGATATTTTGACCTTACAAGACGACGGCGGTTTTGAAACCAATACAACCTATACCGAAAACCGCAACTCTAACCTCAACTTATGGAATTTAGACCTAACCTATTCTTGGTGGTTTGCGCCCGGTAGTCAGGTTTCCGTTTTATACCGCAACAATTCGGCCTTGTTTAGCAGAGAATTCAACCGACAGTTTGAATCTAATTTCCGCGACGCTTTGAACAACGATAATTTGAATCACGTATTCTCTATCAGCGTTCGTTATTTTATCGATTACAACTCGGTTAAAAATTCGCGTTTTTACAATTCGTTTACCAAA
>JBIIXM010000323.1:0-2553 GCA_044338435.1 Flavobacterium sp.
TTTTCGCCCATTTTGGCGTTGAGTTTGAACACGGCATTTTTGGCAAACTTTCCGGTAGG
Organism: Flavobacterium sp.; assembly: GCA_044338435.1. Classification (GTDB taxonomy): domain Bacteria; phylum Bacteroidota; class Bacteroidia; order Flavobacteriales; family Flavobacteriaceae; genus Flavobacterium. The sequence goes on from JBIIXM010000323.1 coordinate 60, forward strand.
CGAAATCATTAGGTAGGAGAGTAGCGCCATACTGCCTTCGGCAATTTTTCCGTTCTCTAAAGCCACGGAACCCAACAAATAATGCGATGAGGCGCTGTTGGGATTATTGGCAATGATTTTCTTTAAAATATCAACACATTCTTGTACTTTTTTGGCACGGTAAAACAAAACGGCCAGATTGTATTGGTGGTTGGTGTTGTTGGGAATGAATTGCAAGCCTTCTTTGAATATTTTTTCGGCTTCATCATATTTTTCAGCATCGCTTAGATAGCTGCCGTACAAAGTGTAGAGTGTAGGGAGTTTTTTCATCCACTTGGTTTTGTACAGCTTTTCGAAATGTGCTTTTAATTCTGTTTTCTTTTCTTGGGCAGAGAGTGTTAAAGCCATTTCGTATTGCGCGGTACCGTATTCCGGATCTAAGGCATCTACCTTTTGGAATTCGGCCATAGCGGCCTCATATTTTTCTTCTTCGTATAACTGAATACCTTTTTGTACAAAGGCTTTACCATTATAAACGGAGGCGTAATCGGTTTGGGCACTTAGGGAAGTTGCGGCCGTGAAAGCCAGTGCGATAAAGAGTTTTTTCATAAAGTTTGACTAGGTTGGAATGACCAAATATAGTATAAATAGTTGTCAGAAAAAACCAAAAATAATTCAGGGCGTATTTTTGTGAATTATCAAATAAAACAACGGGTATTGTTTAAAAACATAATTTTATCTCAAAAAATTAATGTTTTTACAGCGATTAAAGCATATAAATAAGATAATAGACTGTAAACTTTAACCCAACTCAAAACTGGTAATGCCAAACACTTTGGCTTTGGCTGTTTTGGGCGGGATGCCATAATACATGCGTGCACATTCAAATACATAGTTGGCTTTGTATTTTTCTACCAATCTCACGGCGGCTTCATTGTTTAAAGGAATGTCTAAATATACGGGTTCTTCAAGTGCTTCTGACAGGCAGCGTTCGTAGAGGGCTTCCGCTGCCGTTTCGTTTTCGGCAAATAGAGGGCCGATTTTAAAACCGGTTTGGCATTTTCTCATTACGGCAAATCCCAACAGCGTATCGTTTTCGATATAGGTAAAGGTTTTGGCTTTGCTTGGGTTGAGCCATAACTTGAGAAATTGGGTTCTTGCTACGCCAAAACATTCCAAATCGAGAGCGAACAGCGCTGCTTCGTCTTTTGCCGCCGCTATTTGCACCTTTGGATTAAGCGGAAAGCGTTCTCCTTTTTTTTCGTAGCGTTCGTCTCGGTAAGCTATCGTAAATCCGCCTTTTTGATAAAAGGGTTGCATGGCCACTACACCATCCATTCCTATGGCTGCATTGGGTTGTAATCGTTTCAAAAGCGTATTCCTTCTAAGCAACCAAAGCTCGTTGCCAATACCTTTGGCTCGATACTCCGGATGTATTATAAAAAAGCCCATAAATCCCAGTTCACCGTTATAGGAAACAATAGAGCCGCCTCCAATCAAGGTGTTGTGTTCAAAGTAGCCGTAAAATCCCTCCGGATCCGTTTTGTAAAATAGTTCCGCATCGTTTAGCCCGGGATTCCAACCCTCTCGGGCGGCCCAGCTCACTAGGGTTTCAAATTCGGGAAATGTCAGTTTTCTAAAAGTTAGGGACTTCATGATATGCCTAGTGTATTGTATGGTGATGGTTATAGATAAGATTTTCCGGTATCGGTTACATTTTTGAAATACGGGAATACGGATAAATCGTAATAGGTTACCTTACCGCCTTGGGCCAAATATTGTTTGTAATCGTCGTATAATTTGCGGTATTGTTGGTAAATTTTATAAGAGTCATCGTGCTCTTTGTAGTAAGCTTCAAAATCTTTGGTGATATTTTCAAAGCGTATTTTAGAGACCTTATCTCCGTTGAGGGCCGCGGTAAATAATTTTTTAACTACCCCCGAAATCATGTAGTGATTTGGACGTTGGCTTTCTTGTTGGTATGCTTCATCAGCTGCAGCAAAGGCCGCTTGCTTTTGTTGGGGAATGTCAAAATTAACGACAACTGTTGAGTAATAAATCCGATTGTTTTTAGCATAAATGGTTTGGCGGTAAACGGGAATTTCCAAATCTACCCAAGCCTTGTTGTAAGCATCATATACATCCATCGGAAAGCGGTAATCCAAAACCAATTTCTTGTCTTTGTATTTTAAAATACGTGACGGATATAAGGATTTGAACGGCTTGTTGGTTACACAATCGTAAATTTCGCCTTCGCCGCCGTTGTATTCGCTTTGCAAATATTGAAGCCAATTCATCGTACCCAAGCCGCTTCCGGGTACTGAAATGGTGCCTACTTTACAAACCACTATACTGTCGCCCTTGGCTGTAATGGGAAGTTTGGTAATCATTTCCTCGTCGGTTAGGGTACAACCACAAGCATTTTTGGGTGGTTTTGACGGTAGTTCGTTGCTTTTGTTTTGGCAACTCAACACAAACAAGGCGGTTAATCCTAAAACTATTTTGCGAATCATTT
>JBIIXM010000334.1:0-2548 GCA_044338435.1 Flavobacterium sp.
TTGACATTAACAACAATGCCTGCCCTGGGTCCTTCACAACCTCCAACAGTTTGACTTACATAATACGTAATTGAACCAATGGTAGTCGTTGTGGGCGTTGGTGCGATTGTACTTGCAGATCCTCCGGTTAGATTGGTACCATACCAATTTAATATTCCACCAGATACCGGTGTCGCTGCCAAAGGATTGGCAATAGCATTTTGGCAATAACTGACAGGAGAAGTAACTATTGGAGCAGCAGGAAGCGGTGGTGTAACACATGTACCTCCATTACAATTTCCAGTTGCAACCAATGAATCAATAGATCCCGTTATATTTTGTACCCATGTGTTTGAACCATCTTGTTGCCTACTCAACGGATTACCAGCTGTTGGATTTGGACCGCCATATTTTACAATTGACGGATTAGAGGTATTCAATTGAAAGGGAGTTTGCAGTGTAACTGTTGGACTACCTGTAGGTAAACAAATAGGGGCAGTGTTATAATCCGATGTATTTGATATTAAATTTGATGTTGATGAAGACCAATAAACACAATCAATAGCAACACCAGTTGCATTGTAGAGAGCACACCATCCATCTGTATTAGCCAATACAAAATTACCGTTATAAATACAATAATCTGCTGCTGCAAGTGGAATATCAATATTGCCGATAGCAGTTCCAGCTGGACTTGCTGAACCAATCACTATATGCCCTCCAGGCGGAATATTAGCTGCAGCTACATTTGGAATTCTTATTGTGCCTCCAGTATTAATGGTGCCTACAGTTTGCTTCATTGCTATAAAATAACCTGCAACATTAACAGTAGAACAACCCGTATTGTACAATTCAATGTATTCTTGGCTATTAATATAAATTAATCCGTTTGGAGGAGTTGATACAGTTCCGGGTGGACGTACCATCAATTCATTAATAACAACTTGAGCGTTGGCAGAAAAAACAAAAAAAAAGGCGATTAAGAATAGATAATTCTTTCTTATTAAAGTCGTTAATAGCATTTATAATATGATTTGAATAGAACAAACAAATCAAATTTATTTTTTTTTAAAAAATAACAATTTTTTTCTTTTGAAAATAATATTACATTACATTAATAAAAACCAATGAAATATACAAAAAACTGATTATATGTATTTTACACAGAAAAAAAGAAGTAAAAAAATACAATCGTTATTTTCTACTCATTAAAAATATTCTTATAAAAGCTATCAAAATGCTCTAAAATATACTTATCCGCATTTTTTTTGTTACTCAATTGATAAGTAGTTTTATCTTCATTAGTAACAAAACAAATAAAGTACTTTCTAAAAATATCTTTAAAAGATAATTTAGATTTAAAGAAAGTAGCATCATTTAAAAAGATATTTTGTTGGTTGATTTTAAATTCAAAATGTCCACTCTCATTAAAAAACAAAAGTTCTTGGTTGAGTTTAAAATTACTTTCTTTATTCCAATAATCAACCATTCTAAATTTTGCTATCGCAATATCTTGATGAGTAAGCATAACATTCACTTTTTTAGCATATGAAAAAAGTAACCAATATAAAAGCGGTTGAAGTAATTTTGGATTTTGATTTGTTTCAATGTATTCTTTTTTGAATTTATCTTTTAAATTCAATGTTAAATAAAACATTTTAGTTTCACTATGATATCCCAGTGATACCTTTAAGACTTCTACAATCTCATGAGAATTTAAATCTTTATCTTTTAAAACATTACTTTCTGACATTTGATGGTTGGAAATTGAATAAAAGAAAATAGAATAATAGCCTGCAATCAAAAAAACAAATTGAGAAACACATATGATAAAAAAAGCAAGGAAATATGGGTAAAAATCTGTTGTCGAACCAGGAACCATCTTAGACATAGGTAATAATATCTGAGTAATGGAAAATAATACTATTACTACATTGATGTAGGTTAACAATAATTTTCCAAAACCTAATTCCTTATAGGAGTAGTAAAGAATATATCCTGTTGCCACTATGCAACTAATTGAGAATATAGAATCCAAACCAACTATTAGTATTCTTGATAAAAAGTTAAAACTATCTCCTATTTTGTCTGTAATAGTAAAAAAACAAATAACTAAAGAAAAAATGATGAAAACATTGATAATCCATTTTTCCTTTTTTTGAAAAAGACGGGTAAAACCATTAATCTTTTTTATAGGAAAAAAAGCCAAACTTAAAAAAAGAAAGAGATTGTTCATCGAAGATAGTATCCTATCATTAATGATATAGGACAACGTAAACTCTTTCAAATCAAATATCTTATAAATCGCGACTATAGACCATGAAAGAACAGCAAAAATAACGAATAACAGTCCCTGATTTATTTGCTTGTAAAATAAGCTTTGATTACTTTTTTCTTTATTAGACCACCACAAAATGAACAAATAAACTGCTATTGAAAAAGTGATTCCGAATAAAGCAAGCAAGTAGAATTGTTTAAAGGTCATCATATCATTATTAAAAATCTTCAAACAAAGATAAATTTATTTTTCCTTACTTCACAATCAAGAATTCCGAGCGTCTGTTTTGAG
>JBIIXM010000324.1:0-2547 GCA_044338435.1 Flavobacterium sp.
GATTTTAATCTCAACGATAAACAATGTAAAGTCACTCTAAGGTTCAACAATAAAGAAGAGTATTTTGATATACTATTCGATTTCATCGAAGACTATGTGTTTGTTTGTGCCTTTAATTCTGTTTCTTTGAGCGATGTTTAGGCCAAATACAACAATGAAAAACATTTACCAAGACATACAAACTGCTAAAAGTGACCAACAAAAGCTATTGGCCATTTTGCTGGATCCCGATAAAGTTTCGGTTACAGCCATAGGTAAACTAGCAGAAAAAATCAACCAATCTCCGGCAAGTCATATTTTTGTTGGCGGCAGTTCTTTTGAAGGCAATCATTTAAATGAACTGCTCAAGGTTTTAAAATCTCAAATAAATTTGCCTATTGTACTTTTCCCCGGAAGTCCTTCGCAAATTTCACCCGAAGCCCACGGGATTTTGTTTCTACAACTACTCTCAGGTAGAAATCCGGAATACCTAATTGAACACCAAGTGAACGCTGTTCCTATTTTAGAAAAAACACAACTTGAAATTCTTTCTACCGGTTATATTTTAATTGAAAGTGGTCACGAAACCGCCGTTGAAAGAGTCAGCCAAACTAAACCGATTGGCCGAGACCAAATCGAGTATGTTGCCCAAACGGCCAAAGCCGGTGAATTTATCGGAAATAAATTAATCTACCTCGAAGCCGGAAGCGGTGCGCAACAAGCGGTGTCTTTGGCTATGATTACTGCAGTGGCGCAACGCATTTCGATTCCGCTAATCGTGGGCGGCGGTATTCGTTCGCGTGAAGCTATTAATTCAGCTTTTGATGCCGGAGCCGATTTGGTGGTTATCGGCACTGCTTTTGAAAATGACCCAACTTTCTTCGACTGATGCTAGATTTTTTTATCTCACAATATCAAAATGCTTCCATCCTTCAAATTATCTTGGAGTTTTTGGTATTTGTATTCGGAATTGCCAGTGTGGTGTTAGCTAAAAAAGAAAATATTTGGGTGTATCCAACCGGTTTGATTGCTACGGTTATTACAACCTATTTGTTGTATCAAGCGAAGTATTTCGGTGATATGACGATGAACGCATATTATTCTTTAATGAGTCTTTACGGATGGTACAAATGGTCGGCCAAAACAAACGAACCCGAAATCAAAATCACCCGAACCAATATGCACGAAAAACTTATCGGTTTAGGATTGTTTGGACTAACTATGATCATCACTTACATGGTTTACAAGTTTTTTGATTACAAACTTGAAATTCCTAATTATATTGATATTTTTACATCCGGCCTTTTTTTTACAGCCATGTGGTACATGGCGCTCAAAAAAATAGAAAATTGGACGTTGTGGATTATTGGGGATTGCATTGTTGTGCCGTTGTTTGCCTATAGAGGCTTAGGAATGTTATCGCTTCAATACTTCATTTTCACAATTTTGGCCGTTTACGGATATTTGGAATGGAAGAAAATCATACAAGAAAAGAAAGTTTAGCTAAAAATTACGGATTAAGCGAAGCCGACTTTGAGCAAATCAAAGCGAAAGGCATTTCTTTGGATAAAATTGAAACGGAATTATTGCTCTTTAAATCCGGGATTCCCAAAATATATATAGAAAGACCGGCCACTTTAGGAGACGGAATCCTAAAACTGACTGCAGAACAATTTCAATCATATGCCCATAGTTTTGATGCAAACAAAACCGCGTTGAAGCTAAAAAAGTTTGTTCCGGCCTCGGGCGCCGCCAGCCGAATGTTCAAATTTTTGAATGAGTTTTTAAACGATTTCGACCACGAAAATGAAACCATCAACGCTTACATCAATCGGAAAAAAGACAAGAATTTGCCGATTTTTCTGGCCGGAATTGAAAAGTTTCCGTTCTTCGACGAAATCAAATCTGTAGTAAAACAGTTGTATCCTGATTACTATTCTTTAGAAAGTCACGAAAAGAGTTATCGCTTTATCAAATTGATGCTTTCCACTGAACATTTCGATTTTGCCAACAAACCCAAAGGCGTACTCGATTTTCATAAATACCCAACACATGTCGCTACTCCGGTCGAAGAACATCTGAATGAATGTGCATTTTATGCCGCTTCAAATTCGGTCTCGCATTTGCATTTTACCGTTTCAGAAAACCATCAAAATCTATTCACTTCCATTATTGATAAGGTTAAGGATAAGGTAGAAAGTAAAACGGATACCAAAGTTCACATCAGCTATTCTTACCAAGACCAAAGCACAGATACTATTGCTGTCGACATGAACAACAGACCTTTTCGCAATGAGCAAAAACAATTGGTTTTCCGTCCCGGCGGACATGGTGCGCTAATCAATAATCTTAACGAACTCGAAGCGGATGTTATTTTCATTAAAAACATCGATAACGTTATTCAAAATCACATACACGAGATTACCTTATACAAAAAGGGATTAGCCGGTATTTTACTCGAACTACAGCAAAAAGGTTTCGAGATTCTGAACGCGATCGACAGCCGTTCGATAGGTGAAAATGATATAGAGGAAATCATCCGCTTCATGCAGCAACAACTCAATATTG
>JBIIXM010000325.1:0-2543 GCA_044338435.1 Flavobacterium sp.
CCTTTGGCACTTTTAGCAAAAAGAGGCGTTCCGCCTACTCCTTTGAAAGCCCTTACCGGAGAATTCACTCCACCGGGTATTACTTTTTCAGCTTCAGCAAACAGCTGACTGCTTCTTTGATAAATCATAGTCAATCTGAAATTATAAATCTATTTTACAATAATGGTTTGTCCTAAAGATAAGGTGTTGTCCACCATGTTATTTTTTCTTTTAAGTTCTTCAACAGTAATATTAAAACGCTTTGAGATAGAATACAAAGTATCACCTTTCACTACGGTATATTTTTGGGAATCATCCGTATAACTGATTTCCTTTTGAGGAACAACAGCCACATAATCATTTCCTAATACCTCTGCATCATATTTACTCAATTGATAACGTTCAATCAAACCAATCAGTTTTTCCGGATATTTTGGATCGGTAGCATAACCCGCTGCTTTTAAACCTCGAGCCCAAGCTGCGTAATCGTCTTTTCCCAACTGGAATAACGAAGCATATCTGGGTCGACTGGTTAAAAAATAAGAGTGGTCTTTAAAAGAACCACTGGGTTCCTCGTATTTACGAAAACATTCGTTTTCTGCATCATCGGTGTAGCGAATACTCGGGCCTGTCCACTCTTTGTGACATTTAATTCCGAAATGATTGTTGGCTTGCACACTCAACGGCCCTGTTCCGGCACCCGATTCCAAAATAGCTTGACCCAAAGTAATACTGGCCGGAATTCCGGTATTCACCATATTCTCCTTGGCTATAGTTTTGTATTTTTCGATGTAAGCCAAAACCATTTCAGTAGTTACTTTTACCCGGGTTGTTGCTTCCAAAATTTCTGAAGAAGCAGTATTAGTAGCCGGATTCGATGTTGATTTTTGGGCCGTAACACCGCCGCTTTTTGCAGTTACCGGTCGGTAAATAGGTTTTTTAACTCTTTGCGCTACCGGTTCACTTGTTTTTGGTTGATTGGATTTTGAGGTCCTAACCACAGACTGACTGGTATTACAAGCTGCCATCAAAAGGACAAGCCCAACTAAAAAAAGTTTCTTACTCATAGAATTATTTCGATTTGGTTTTTCTGTTTTAACAAAACATTCATTCCGGCTATTCCCTGCAAACCTCCGGTGTGAATCATCAGTATTTTGGAGCCTTTCGGAAATTTCTTTTTTTCGATTAAATCCAAAACTCCGAAAGCCATTTTACCGGTATAAATAGGATCCAAAGGCACTTGAAATTTTTGATAAAAATCATTAATAAATTCAATTAACTCATTGGTTACTTTAGCATAGCCTCCAAAATGATAATCGGTCACCAGTTGCCAATTGGATTGAGTTACAAACTTACAAATATCTTCGCTTAAAAAATCGCCTTTGAGCGCCGGAAATCCTAAAACTTGTTGACTAACTTTTGAACTATTGATAATGCCAGAAATAGTTCCGCCAGTCCCAACAGCGCAGCAGATGAAATCAAAATCAGCATCGGTTTCCTCCAAAATCTCTTCACATCCTTTGACTGCTAAGCTGTTCGTACCGCCTTCGGGCAACAAATAAAAATTACCGTATTGTTGCTCAAGATATTCCATAAAAGCAGCTTCATTTTTGCTGCGATAAATCTCTCTCGAAACAAACTCAAAAACCATTCCGAATTCCTGAGCTTTCTTTAAACTTGGATTGCTCATAATTTTCTCTTGAAGCTCATCTCCACGTATGACTCCAATAGTTTTCATACCATTTTCCATACCCGCAGCCGCCACAGCTACTATATGATTGGAAAAAGCACCACCAAAAGTTAACAAAGTGGAATAATTTTCCTCCTTTGCCTTTTTCAAATTATAGTGCAATTTTCTGAATTTATTCCCTGAAACATAAGGATGTAACAAATCATCGCGCTTGATATAAAGCGTGTATTCAGGATTTTCAAGTGGTATTTTTTGATTGAAACTTTTCAAAAAAAAGTCTTTTGACAAAGGTACAAATCGATTTGTTTTAATTTTTAAAATACCTAAATTATAATTGATTTGATGTTGGATGGGATTTCTCTTTCAGCTGACCCTGCAACTCAAATCAAATTACAAAAAATTGATAGTGTATTTAACAAAAACAATGCTTTGCATACAAAAACTAAGCGATTACCACAAAATAAAAGTTGTGAATAACTTCAAACAATAGTTAAAAATGAAATCACTAAAAATAATATCTTGCGATAAATCAAACATTTAATTATCAGTTTAGAAACAATAATTAGGGCTTTAGAAACCTAAAAATCAAGTTTTACGAACTTACAAATGGTTTTCACCGTTGAATTTTACTTTTAAGCGTCAATATTTTTTTTACAAATTAATAATCTGCTATTTTTGTTGTGCTTTTTAAAAATTCTTTAAGAAAATTGTTATTGTTTTAACTTTTTTTGTAAATATTAAACAATTTATGTTGAAAAAAATACCCGAGAAGAAACCAATTTTTAACTTTAAAATAACCAAAGAGGCTTTACAATTAACTTTTTCAATAGTATTGTTTATTTTACTTGGCAATGATTCTACGTATGGTCAGTGC
>JBIIXM010000326.1:0-2541 GCA_044338435.1 Flavobacterium sp.
TCTTCCTGAACATGCGGATAATAATAGCGCAATTCGGCTTTCATGTGTTGGCTCCAAACAAAATAAAAATCGGTTTCAATGATTTTGGTGCCTTTGGGTAAATTGTCCCAAGAAAAAATAAAACAAGCCGTCGGTATTCCCAAATCTTGGGCCGCTAACAAAGGTGCAACGCCCAACATTACGCGTTGGTTGGTACAAAAAACAAAAGCCGGTTTTTCTTTTTTAAGCGTTTCTAAGCTATCGTGATACAATTTAGTTTTTCGTTCCAATTGGCCTATCTTGGTTCGAATGCGTTGCGCACCTCGATTGGAAGTATGCCAAAAAGCGATACTTTGGGTGTAAGCATTTTTCAAAAACGACTTGACGCTGTTTATTTTAGGTGGAAAATAATAAGATTCGTAAATGTTGTCTTTAGCCTTTTTGATACTCAGTCGAAGTTCGACTATTTTCAGGGCGTTTTTATACAGATCGGTTAACGGATGCGTCTTGGCCTTTTCGATTTTGATGTCGGTTAAGCCCAAATCCGATAAATCAAAAGGTGTATTGTTCCAAAAAACAATCTCATATCCTGAGGCTGTTCCTGTGTTGTAAAAATCGGTAAATGCAAAATTGCGCAGACCAATACCGTCCGGAAGCAGAATAAAGATTTTCATGTTTTGCATTTTTACCTTTTTAAAGTCCAAATATCTCTATTTTCAAAGGAAAATAAAAGAAAAAAGGCAAAATGCGTTACAATAAATTTTGATTGATACCAATAGTCAATTCTCCCGATTCGATATAGTGGAAATTATAGTGGTCAAGTATGGCACAAATGGCTTCTCTGCAGTGGAATTCGTCGTGAATCTCGATGGCAATACATTTGGTTTTAGCCAAATAGGATACATCGGCATTGGCAGCGGTAAAGACTTCTTTTTCCGAACCTTCAATGTCAATCTTCAAAATATCAATGGTATTCCACTGGGCCGCAGCCACAAGGTGATTGATAGAAAAAGCCGGTAATTCGGTAGCGTCTTGGGTTTCTTCTACTCTAATCGACCAGTGGTTTTTATCGCGAAAATCGCTGATGATTTTTAAATGGGTATTCTGACTCCATACACCGCCTTTTACCTTTTCAACTTTGGTAATTTGATTGTGTTTGAAATTCGACGCCATTCTATCGAAGTTATCGCTGTCAGGTTCAACGGCTATAAATTGGGCATTCGGATAATGTTTGGAAAGGAATACAGTAGTCAAACCGATATTACTTCCGGCATCAATAATATTCATCGATTCCGCCTTGGAGAAATGCTTGTTGAATAACTGCACTAAAGGTTGGTATTCTTGGTAGCTATATATTTGAGCAAACACATCCAAATCGCTCGACGGCCGCTTACGGGTTTCTAAAGTAACGCCCAATTTAGGATAATAGGCGGTAAAAGCGGCACTTGTTTCTGCCTTCAAAAATCCTTGGTATCGAATCAAATGGGCATAATATTCGTTGGCAATTCGTTCTTCCAAAGAAGTTTTAGAACGCTGTACCCGTTTGACTAAATATTGTAGAACTCGTTTTCTGTTGCCCGCATCTAATCGGTGTAAATGAAATAATTTCTGCATGGTTTAGCCGTTAAAATGAGTAACCAATCGCTCTGCTTTTTCCAAATCCTTCATGGTGTCGATATTGACATAGAAATCGGCGTTGCTTTCAATATAAGTGATAAACTTCCCGTAAAAACTTCCTGCTTTAGCTATCTCAGTTTTGGTCAGATAGATTGAACCGTCACGGTGAAAAGCCTTTGGTAACTCTTGTCTTCTGGGAATAATTTGACTTTCGCCTGTGGCAATTTGAAGGAAACCGCTTTGCCCTTCTTCGAACGCCCAATGCGGATTGTATTCGTGTGGAATCGGTAAAACGCTTACCAAGCTATCAGCACCGGAAGTCCTAAACTTTTGAATGGCTTCATCAATAAAACCTTTAGCTCTGAACGGCGTTGTAGGTTGCAACAAACAAACTGCATCAAAAAAAATATTTTGGTTTTCGTAAAAAGCAATGGCATGTTGCACCACACTAATCGACGAGGCATCATCCTCAGACAATTCGGCCGGTCGAACAAAAGGAGGTTTACATCCACAAACCTCGGCAGCTATTGCAATCTCGGCATCTTCTGTAGAAACTATAATTTCTGTCAGTTCTGTTGATGCTTTAGCCGCATTGATGGTATATTCTATCAAAGGCATTTTGCCCAACAACTTGATATTTTTTCTGGGCACGCCTTTAGAACCGCCTCTGGCCGGAATGATGGCTAAGATTTTCATATTACTTGATAGCTTTTCTTTTTTTTCTCTTTTGGTAAGTTGCCCATTTTTCTTTCCAATAGTACAGTCGCATTCCAAAGTTTGGATATGGGAAAATTAACTGACCGCCACCACACCAAAATTGAGAGGAAAATGGTCCGCAGGCCGGGTTTTTATAGTCGCTCAACATTTCGGCGTGCAAGACATTGGGAAATATTTTTTTTAATGAAGCGACTTGCAGAGCCCTTCCGCCCTCAATAAAAATAACGG
>JBIIXM010000327.1:0-2540 GCA_044338435.1 Flavobacterium sp.
ACCGATTCGCAATTTAAATCAAAAGATAGCTTACGTTAAAATAGGAGAAGACCAGAACAGTGCTTTTGTCAATACATTAAAGAAATACACCGATGTTACCGAAGTGGCGGATGTAAATACCGATTCTCTTTTGGTCAAATTAGCCAATTTCGAAACCGTTATCATTGGTTATCACAAATCGGATAAGACTTGGTGGAAGTCGTATGAGTTTACGGAGGCCGAATTGCAGTTGATTGCCAAAATTTCGGAACAAAAGAAAGTGATTTTGGATTGTTTCACTAAACCGTATTCGCTTTCTAAAATCTCGAATTTTGAAGCTATTGAAGGCGTTATCGTTTCTTATCAAAATACAGAAGTAGCTCAGGAAGTTTCGGCCGAATTGATTTTTGGGGCGATTGAGTCCAAAGGAAAGTTATCGGTTTCGATTAATGACGAATACAAAGCCGGACACGGATTAATCACTCAGAACTTAAATCGTTTAGGATTTTCTACGCCTGAAAATATGGGCATGAGTTCGGAAAAACTCAATCAAATTGAAAAATTAGCCTACAAGGCCATCGACGAAAAAATGGCGCCCGGTATGCAGATTTTGGTGGCACGCAAAGGCAAAGTCATTTACCAAAAATCGTTTGGATATCAAACCTATGACGGAAAGATAAAGGTCAAGAATACCGATTTATACGACGTAGCCTCTTTAACCAAAATGGTGGCAACTTTACCCAATGTAATTCAGTTGTACGATCGTAAAAAAGTGAATCTTGAAACTACTTTAGGTGAAATGTTGCCGAGTTTTCAAGGATCAAATAAAGCAGGTATAACTTTTAAAACTTTGTTGTCGCATTACGGACAATTGCAAGCGTGGATTCCGTTTTACAAAGCAACTGTTGGTGCCGATAAAAAACCGTTGGAACGCTATTATCGAAAAACCGCTGTTGCCGGATTCAGCAAAAGAGTATGTGACAGTTTGTACCTGAGAGATGATTACCACGACAGCATCATGAAACAAATTATCGACAGTCCGTTACTCGATACAAAAGAATACAAGTACAGCGATTTTACCTTCATCATTCTGAAACAATATTTAGAAAAGAAAACCGGAAAATCGTTAGACCAACTCACTTACGAGAATTTCTACCAATCGTTAGGGATGAACAATACTTTGTATAATCCGCTGGCTAAGTTTGATAAAAGTGTGATTGCACCAACAGAAGAAGATACTTATTTCCGTCAAACGACCATTCAAGGTTACGTACACGATATGGAAGCGGCTATGGAAGGCGGCGTTGCCGGTCATGCCGGTGTTTTTTCCAATGCCTTAGATGTGGCTAAAATGATGCAATTGTTTTTGCAAAGAGGCCAATACGGCGGCGTTTCATACTTTTCTCCGGAAACTTTTGACGTATTCAATACGTGTCATTTTTGTGCCGATGGCAATCGAAGAGGTTTAGGATTTGACAAGCCACAAATCAGTGGTGGCGGCCCAACTTGTGGTTGTGTTTCCAAATCGAGTTTTGGTCATACCGGATTTACCGGAACTATTGCTTGGGCTGATCCTGAAACGGAATTAGTGTATGTTTTCTTGTCCAACAGAACTTACCCGGATTCGAATTTGCCCAACAAACTTTCTAAGGAAAATATCCGTGAAGATATTCAGAAAATCATTCAAGATGCTATCATAGTGCGTTAATTCTTTAACGCTTTTTTACCATTTCACATCGCTATTTTCCCTACATTCGTGCTAGCAAAAACAGTTTATGAAAATAGCCATAGTTTGTTATCCTACTTTCGGGGGTAGCGGTGTTGTAGCCACCGAACTCGGACTCGAATTAGCTCATCGCGGTCACGAAATACATTTCATTACCTACCGACAACCGGTGCGTTTGGCCTTGTTGAATCCGAATGTGCATTACCACGAAGTTAACGTACCTGAATATCCTTTGTTTCATTACCAACCTTACGAATTGGCTTTGTCCAGTAAGTTAGTGGATATGGTAAAATTGTACAAAATAGAAGTATTACACGTGCATTACGCCATTCCGCATGCTTATGCCGGGTATATGGCCAAACAAATGTTGAAAGACGAAGGCATCAATATTCCCATGGTAACAACACTGCATGGTACCGATATCACTTTGGTAGGCAATCATCCGTTTTACAAACCGGCGGTGAGTTTTAGCATCAATAAATCAGACGTGGTTACTTCTGTTTCACAGAGTTTAAAAGATGATACTTATAATCTTTTCAATATCAAAAAAGACATACACGTTATCCCTAATTTCATCGAACTCGACAAAATTCGAAACGAAAGTTTGATTTCCTGTCAACGTTCAGTTATGGCTAAAAAAGAAGAGCGAATTGTCACCCATATCAGCAATTTCAGAAGGGTAAAGCGCATTCCTGATGTGGTGAAGATTTTCTACAAGATTCAGCAACAAATTCCGGCCAAATTGATGATGGTTGGCGATGGTCCCGAAAAAGCCAAAGCGGAACAACTTTGTGAAGAATTAGGCATACAGGATAAAGTCATCTTCTTTGGGAAC
>JBIIXM010000329.1:0-2539 GCA_044338435.1 Flavobacterium sp.
GAAGATGCCAATGCGATTGCAATGACTTCCTATCAAGGTGGTCACAATGAGTACTTTAAATACATGTACGATTTGTTGCAAGAGAAAGGTGCCGGACACATCAAAATTTTTGGTGGTGGCGGAGGCGTAATTTTGCCGTCTGAGATTTCAGAATTGCACGAATACGGGATTACCCGAATCTATTCGCCGGATGATGGACGCGCTATGGGATTGCAAGGCATGATTAACGACTTGGTGAAACAAGCCGATTTTCCGGTGGGTAATGAACTCAATGGCGAACTCAATCATTTAGAAGAAAAGAATCCAACGGCGATTGCCCGTGTAATTTCTTCGGCAGAAAATTTTCCTGAAGTTGCTAAAGAAACACTCGATGCCATCCATAAGAAAAATGAAACGACTCATATTCCTGTTCTCGGAATTACCGGAACCGGTGGCGCCGGAAAATCGTCTTTAGTAGATGAATTGGTGCGCCGATTTTTAATTGACTTTCCGGAAAAAACCATCGGATTGATTTCAGTCGATCCTTCCAAAAGAAAAACCGGCGGCGCTTTGTTGGGCGACAGAATTCGCATGAATGCCATCAACAATCCTCGAGTTTATATGCGTTCGTTGGCCACACGCCAGTCGAATTTGGCCTTGTCTAAATATGTGAACGAAGCGATTCAAGTTTTGAAAGCCGCAAAATACGATATTATCATTTTGGAAACTTCCGGAATCGGACAAAGTGATACCGAGATTTTAGAGCATTCGGATGTGTCTCTGTATGTAATGACACCTGAGTTTGGTGCTGCCACTCAGTTAGAAAAAATCGATATGTTGGATTTTGCCGATTTGGTGGCGATTAATAAATTCGACAAACGCGGTGCTTTGGATGCGATTCGCGATGTTAAAAAACAATACCAGCGCAATCATAATTTGTGGGATGTTAATCCGGATGATATGCCGGTAATCGGAACCATTGCTTCCCAGTTTAATGATCCGGGCATGAATACACTCTACAAAAAAATTATGGATAAGATTGTAGAGAAAACGGGAGCCGATTTACAATCGACTTTCGAAATCACTCGCGAAATGAGTGAAAAGATATTTGTCATTCCGCCATACAGAACAAGATATTTATCCGAGATAGCCGAGAACAATCGCAAGTACGACGAAACGGTTTTAACGCAAGTGGAAGTGGCTCAAAAGCTATACGGTATCTACAAAACCATTGAAAGTGTGGCCAAAAAGCAACCGCAAATTGACAAGTCTGGAATCGAAGCTAATAGTTTGAATTTCAATGAAGATAACAAAGAGTTTCTAAACTTATTATTGAAAGAATTTGACCGTGTCAAAATGAACTTAGATCCGTTCAATTGGGAAATTATCTACACTTGGAACGACAAAGTCAATAAATATAAAAATCCGGTTTACAGCTTTAAAGTCCGCGACAAAGAAATCAAAATTCAAACGCATACCGAAAGCTTATCACATTCTCAAATCCCTCAAGTAGCTTTGCCAAAATACCAAGCTTGGGGCGATATTTTAAAATGGAACTTACAAGAAAACGTGCCGGGAGAATTCCCGTTCGCTTCCGGTTTGTATCCGTTTAAAAGAGAAGGCGAAGATCCAACGCGTATGTTTGCCGGAGAAGGCGGACCGGAAAGAACCAACCGTCGTTTTCACTATGTGTCGTTAGGTATGCCGGCCAAGCGTTTGTCAACGGCTTTTGATTCGGTTACCTTGTACGGAAACGATCCTGATTTGCGTCCGGATATTTACGGTAAAATAGGGAATGCCGGCGTTTCTATTTGTTGTTTGGACGACGCTAAGAAATTGTATTCCGGTTTCGATTTGAGTCACCCAATGACTTCAGTGTCTATGACCATTAACGGACCGGCGCCAATGTTGTTAGGCTTCTTTATGAACGCGGCCATCGACCAAAACTGTGAAAAATACATCATCGAAAATAACCTTCAAGTAGAAGTAGAAGAGAAAATCAACGAAATCTACAAGAAAAAAGGGTTACCAAGACCCAAATACAACGGCGAATTACCACAAGGCAACAACGGTTTGGGATTGATGTTGTTAGGCGTAACTGGTGACCAAGTGTTGCCGAAAGAAGTGTATGACGACATTAAAATCAAAACTTTGACGCAAGTCCGCGGTACGGTTCAAGCCGATATTTTAAAAGAAGACCAAGCGCAAAACACTTGTATTTTCTCTACCGAATTTGCTCTGCGTTTGATGGGTGACGTGCAGGAATATTTTATCCAAAAGAATGTCCGCAATTTCTATTCGGTTTCGATTTCTGGTTATCATATCGCTGAAGCAGGAGCCAATCCGATTACGCAGTTGGCTTTTACGTTGGCAAACGGTTTCACTTATGTGGAATATTACCTAAGTCGCGGTATGAACATTAACGATTTCGGCCCGAATTTATCGTTCTTCTTCTCGAATGGTATAGATCCGGAATATGCCGTAATTGGTCGCGTAGCGCGTAAAATTTGGGCGAAAGCCATGAAACAAAAATATGGTGCTAACGAAAGAGCGCAGATGT
>JBIIXM010000328.1:0-2539 GCA_044338435.1 Flavobacterium sp.
GTATCCAATTGGGCTTGCATTTGGCTAAAGCCAAGCAAGAGAAGTAATAGTAAAAATTTTGATTTCATCGGTATTTGTTTGATTTGTGACGCAGTAAATATAAGTCATTTAATCGTTAAAATGCAAATAAAATCGATAAAAAACACTTTTATTCTTTTTATTATAAAAAAAACCTTTCAAATTAATGAAAGGTTTCAAGTTGTTTAGATTTATAACTTTTAGATTCCGTTTACAATAGCGGCAAAGTCACTGGCTTTTAAAGCAGCACCGCCAATTAAACCGCCATCTACATCGGGTTTTGAAAAGATTTCTTTGGCGTTGTCCGGTTTTACGCTACCGCCGTATAAGATTGAAACATCTTCAGCTACGTTGCTGCCGTATCTTTTTCGGATGGTTTCACGGATAAATTCGTGCATTTCTTGTGCTTGTTCAGGCGAAGCAGTTTCTCCCGTACCGATGGCCCAAACCGGTTCATAAGCCAAAATAATTTTTTCCCAATCGTTGTTTTCTAAATGGAATAAGCCATCACGCAATTGGTTTTCCACTACATTGAAATGTTGGTTGTTTTGGCGGTCTTTCAGTTCCTCTCCGAAGCAAAAAATTACCGTCATGTCGTGTTTCAAAGCCGTAGTTACTTTTTGTGCCAATATAGTATCGGTTTCATGGAAATAGGCTCTTCTTTCAGAGTGTCCTAAAATAACGATGTTTACGCCGATACTTTTGAGCATGTCGGCCGAGATTTCGCCGGTGTAAGCACCATTTTCGTTTTGGTGCATGTTTTGTGCAGCCACAGCAATATTCGTAAACTCTAAATGGTCTACGGCTGAAGCTAAATTGATAAACGTTGGCGCTACTATAATTTGAGCGTCAACATCCTGAGGTAATTGGTCTATCAGGTCGTTTAACAAATCTTCGGTTTCTTCCGCATTTTTATTCATTTTCCAGTTTCCGGCAACAATTTTTTGTCTCATTATTCTAGGGTTTTTAAAGTAGCATTAATCGTTTCAAAATCGGTTTCGATGGCGCGATAGGTGATTATTTTTTCGTTTTTATCTAAAATGATATATCTTGGAATCCAATCCACATCAATCGATTTTCCGAATTCGCCTTTCATTCCGTCGGTTACCCAATAATGGTCGCCCTTGAGTTCGTGTTTTTCAATTCCGGCTAGCCATTTGTCAAAAGCTTTATCCATCGAAATAAAAACAAAATCAACAGTCGGATGATTGGCTTGCATTTCTTTTACTTTAGGCATCGCTTTGACACAATCACTGCACCAAGAAGCCCAAATTTCAATAACGGTAACCTTACCTTTGTGTTTTTTTAGAAGGTCTTTAAAAGTGACTTTGTTGTTGTCAGGCAATACCAATTCTTTTTGCATGGTTTCCTTTGAAAACTCTTTGATTTGAGCATTGGAACACGACAAGGTAGTTATGGCAGCCACAAGATATAAAGCTATTTTTTTCATGGTTTTCTTTTACTGAGCTATTTGGTTGAATTCTCTTTTTTTTGATTTTTTAGGAACACAATTTTGTGCGTGCGTCTTTTGTGTTCTTTTCTTTTTCTTTTTCTTCTCTGATCGTACAAGTATTTTATAATAAGTACAACTCCTAAGCCGCTAACAGCCATTAAAGTGGTACCGATTAAAATATGGATGGTATGACCCAATGGTGGTTCTTCCATGGTGGCTATATAATTCAAAAAATAATAGCCAATCCCAAAGACAATAGCACTCAGGAGAATTCCCCAAAGGGCTCTTTCTTTGTCCTTTTTTGACATGATATATTTGATCATAAGGTGGTATTTAGTGTCAAAAACTAATTGGTTCTCAAAATTTTAATCCATCTTAAACACAAAACGGCATTAACCGGTACGAGTAATAGGCCTAAAATGATTCTCAATGGAAACTTGTAAAGCGTAGTGTTATTTTTACTGAAGAAAAACAAATAAATCCCTAAGCATAAAAACATCCATGATATAAAAATATTAAAATAAATTTTAGTTTTCGACATTATGAAAGATATTAAGCCGTCTCGTATATTTTATTTTTTTAATTCCGAGTATGGTTTGTTGATAAGTTTCTCAAAATCAATCACATCAAATTTATTATCGGTGATGCCCCAATAGTATTTGTATTCGTTACCATTCCATAAATATTTGACACCAGGCGTATCTTTACCGGAACCTAAGACTTTCCAAAACGGAATAACTTCAATAATTTTATACGGATATTCTGCTCCGGCGTATTTAAAGAAATTCGGAATCAAATCGGCTTCTTCATTCATGAAAATGATGGAGATTTCCGGAAAATCCTTGGTCTTTTTACGCAATTCGGTTAATTCTTTAGCGGCATCTCTACAATGGTCGCAACCCGGCACGAAAAAACAAAGTGTTTTTCGTCCTTTGTCGATGTGTGAGAAATATTGAGCGTAACCCGATTTGTGTTTGGCAGGTTCATTTAGTTCAGCTTTGACCTCCGTTTTGACTTCAGTGCTCTTTTTTATTGTATCTTTTGCGATAACTTCAGTAGCAACAGTGT
>JBIIXM010000330.1:0-2531 GCA_044338435.1 Flavobacterium sp.
CGGTTAGCACCTTGGTAAACAGAGTTACCGAAGCCGAATTTACTTTGCCAAATAATTTCAAAGTTTTCGTTACCGAAAGGTCTGGCGTGTAAAGAGAAGTCGATTTTAGCATTTCTAACTTTATTATCCGTTAAATCTACTTCGTTGTAACCAGTTCTTGAAACATTCTCGTTAGGTAAAACATTCAAGGCAGATGCCGGTAATAAACCTAAGCTAACCAATGACTGTCCAACACTTCTAATGTTAGTAGTAGCTTCGTCACCGTAAACGTTCATACCGTTGTAATTGTGGTGACTTCTGTCTCTTCCTTCTACTGTTTTATCAGTATAATCGGTTGCCCACCAATCGGTACCTCTCATGTAAGTGAAGTTGGCTTTGGCTGCAAAATAATCGTTGAATTTGTGTGCCGCTCTTACACCATAGTCGTAATATTCGTTCGCACCAGCCGCTTTTTGGTTAGTTTGGCCATATTTTACATAGGTAGAAATCCCTTGGTATTTGAATGGACTTTTACTGTTCATAAACAAAATACCGTTGAACGCGTTGGCACCATATAATGCTGATGAAGCACCCGGTAAAAGCTCTACGCTGGCCACATCAATATCAGATACTCCAATCAAGTTACCTAACACAAAGTTTAGTAACGGAGAAGAGTTGTCCATACCATCCACCAATTGCATAAAACGGGTATTGGCTACAGTAGCAAAACCACGGGTATTGATGGATTTAAACGACATACTACTAGTATTCATTTGAACTTCTTTCAAGTTCTCTAAACCATCGTAAAAAGAAGGAGAAGCTGTTTTCTTCACATCTTTGATAGTCATTCTCTCGATGGTTACCGGAGATTCTCGGACTTTCTCAGGAGCTCTGGAAGCCGATACTACAATCTCGTCTAATTGCGTTTCTTTCTCTGACAAAGACACTGTGATTTTTTGGTTGGCGGCAGTTACTGTAGCAGTAGTAGAACCGTAACCCACACTGGAAATTTCGATGTCAAAAGGTGGTTTTTTTGTTGTAGACAAACTAAAATTACCATCGCCGTCGGTAACTGTTCCGGCACTATCGCCAACAACTTTAACGTTGGCACCGGGAACCGGTTGGTTTTTACTGTCTTTTACCGAACCGGATATTGAAGTTTGCGCGTAGGTGATACCGCAAAAAAACAATGAAACGATAAATAAATAAATCTTCATTTGGTTTTAATTTTGTTGGTTTAAGTAGCCAATGTACAAATATTTTTTTTCAATTGTCAAAAAACAAGCTTAGTTTTTAAGAATAATGTATTGCAACACCTGATTATCAATAATATGACAAAATATAAAATTGTTACGCATTTTTTAATGTTTTCGCCCAATCGATAAAAAAAATACTATGCACACATACAAAATGAATATTCTGTTAAATTTATGATAAATTCAAGGTAAAAAAAAAGCGAGAACAAATCTCGCTTAAACCTTTATATTGTAGTACAAATATTACTATTCAACTGTCACCGATTTGGCTAAATTTCTGGGTTGATCCACGTTACAGCCTCGTAAAACAGCAATGTGGTATGACAATAACTGTAATGGAATAGTCGTAATCAACGGAGATAGAGCATCTGAGGTTTCCGGAATTTCAATAATATGATCGGCCAATTGTTTCACTTGCACATCACCTTTAGTGACAACAGCAATAATTTTACCGCTGCGGGATTTGATTTCCTGAATATTGCTGACCACTTTATCGTAATGTCCTTGTTTAGGCGCAATAACCACAACCGGCATTTGTTCGTCGATTAAGGCAATTGGCCCGTGTTTCATTTCGGCAGCCGGATAACCCTCGGCGTGGATGTATGAAATCTCTTTTAACTTTAAGGCACCTTCCAAAGCTACCGGGAAATTATATCCTCTACCCAAATACAAACAGTTGCTGGCGTCTTTAAACTTTTCGGCAATTACCTTTGCAGTCTCATTCGACTCTAAAGCTTCAGCTACTTTTTCCGGGATCACTTCCAACTCTTGCAAATAACGGTGAAAATCCGAATTGGATAAGGTTCCTTTTGCTTTAGCCAAACGCAAAGCCAACATGGTCAAAACCGTAATTTGAGTTGTAAATGCTTTAGTAGAAGCCACTCCAATTTCCGGTCCGGCGTGCGTGTAAGCTCCTGCATGTGTTTCTCTGGAAATAGAAGAACCTACCACATTACAAACTCCGAAAACGAAAGCTCCTTTTTCTTTAGCCAACTTGATAGCCGCTAAGGTATCGGCAGTTTCACCCGATTGGGAGATGGCAATCACCACGTCTTCTTTGTTGATGATAGGATTGCGGTATCGGAACTCGGAAGCATATTCTACTTCCACCGGTATTCTGGAAAACTCTTCGATGATGTATTCAGCCACCAAACCGGCGTGCCATGAGGTTCCGCAGGCAATGATTAAAATTCTCTGCGCGTTTAGGAATCTTTCGATATTGTCTTCTACTCCGGCCATTTGGATGATGCCTTGATTGGCCAACAATCGACCGCGATAGGTATCTTTAATAACATT
>JBIIXM010000031.1:0-9984 GCA_044338435.1 Flavobacterium sp.
AAACACGCCAACAAAGCCAAAGCCTTACAACGCGTGATTACCAAAACCGGTACGGCGACTTTGATGACAAACATCACTACAGCGGTTGGTTTTGCCACTTTTATCGCCACCAATAATGTGTTGTTGCGTGAATTCGGTGTAGTGACTACCATCAATATTTTGGCGATTTACTTGCTGAGCTTATTGTTGATTCCGATATTTTTCAGTTACATTCCATCGCCTATCCCAAGACATTTAGGCCATTTGGAACGCGAATCGCTGACATCATTTTTGAAATGGATTGTCAACACTGTAAAAAACAACCGTTTAGGTGTTTACATCACCGCAATTTGTTTGTTAGTTTTTGGTTTGATAGGTATCAACAAAATTCGGATTTCGGGCAGCATTATTGAAGACATGCCTAAAAAAACGGCTTTTTTTGAAGACATACGCTTCTTTGAAAAAGAATTTGATGGCGTGATGCCTTTGGAAATCATGATTGATACCAAACGAAAAAACGGCGCCATGAAAGGCAGCAACTTGCGCAGAATGGAGGAATTAGAGCAAACTATCATTGATATTCCGGAGCTTTCCAAACCGTTGTCGATTGTGAATATAGCCAAAAGTTTCAACCAAGCGTATTATAACGGAAATCCTGATTTTTACACTTTACCTTCGGCTAATGAAGAAATGTTTTTGCTGCCGTATATCAAGAATTCCATCAAAAACACCAAAGATAATCAGCTGAAAAGTTATATCTCAGCAGACGGAAGTATCGCCCGTATGACCACCTTTATCAAAGACGAAAACGGTGAAAAAATGGACGCCATCGAAGCACACATCCGCAATAAAGTCGACAAATTATTCCCGTCACCAAGATACGAAGTCATCATCACCGGAAAACCATCGGTGTTTCAAAAAGGAACACAATATTTGCTCGACAACTTATTGTCTTCTTTGTTATTCGCCTTTTTTCTTACCGGAGCATTGGTAGCTATTATGTTCCGCTCTTTCAAAATGGTATTGGTTTCGATTATTCCGAACCTATTGCCGTTAATCATGACCGCCGGTTTGATGGGCTTTTTAGATATTCCGTTAAAACCGTCAACCTTATTGGTCTTTGGCATCGCTTTCGGAATGTCGGTCGACGATACGCTGCGGTTCTTAGCCCAATACCGATTGGAGTTGTCGCGCAACGATTGGAAAATCAAAAAATCGGTTTTTGCTACCTTTGATGATGCCGGAATCAGTATGTTTTACACGTCAATCGTTTTGTTTTTCGGATTCTCGGTATTCATGTTATCGAGCTTTGGTGGAACAGTCGCTTTGGGCGGATTGGTGGCTTTAACACTTTCTTTCGGAATGCTGTCTAACTTGGTGTTGTTGCCATCGTTAGTACTGTCGTTAAATAAAACTTTGGCCAACCAGCAAGAGTTCCCGGAACCAACCATCGACATCTTAGAACATACCGACGAAGAAATTGATGCGCTAGAAAAAAACAATAAATAATTTATATTTGCGTTAAGATTTCTGGAGGTTAATCCTAAATCCTAAATTTTAAAATCCTTATTTAAAATGAGACATTCAAAAGTAAAAGACTTACTGAGCAGCGAGAAAACGAATTATGAGGTAACCATTAAAGGTTGGGTAAGAACTTTTAGAAACAATCAGTTTATTGCTTTAAACGATGGTTCAACCATTCATAACTTACAGTGTGTAGTTGATTTTGAAAACACACCGGAAGCCACATTAAAAAGAATCAACACCGGAACGGCTGTAGCGCTAACCGGAAAATTGGTAGAAAGCCAAGGTGCCGGTCAAAAATATGAAATCCAAGTTGCCCAATTGGAAATTTTAGGCGATTGCGATGCCGAGAAATTCCCAATGCAACCTAAGAAACACTCATTGGAATTCTTAAGAGAAAATGCGCATTTGCGTGTGCGAACCAATGCGTTCGGAGCTATTATGAGAGTGCGTTCGGTATTGGCCCATGCGGTTCATACCTATTTTCAAGACAGAGGTTTTGTGTATGTGAACACGCCAATTATCACCGGAGCTGATGCAGAAGGTGCAGGCGAAATGTTCCAAGTTACTTCTTTGCCTTTGGATAATTTGCCTAAAAACGAAGAAGGCAACATCAATTACAAAAAAGATTTCTTTGGAAAACATACCAATTTAACCGTTTCCGGTCAGTTGGAAGGCGAAACCTTCGCTATGGCTTTGGGACAAATTTATACTTTCGGTCCAACGTTCCGCGCGGAAAACTCGAATACCTCTCGTCACTTGGCTGAATTTTGGATGATTGAGCCGGAAGTAGCGTTCAATGATTTGATTGACAACATGGATTTGGCAGAAGATTTCATCAAGTTTGTCATCAATTACGCGGTAGAAAGATGTGCCGATGACTTGAAATTCTTGGAAGGCCGATTATTAGACGAAGAAAAACAAAAGCCTCAAGCGGAACGCAGCGAAATGGCCTTATTAGAGAAATTGAACTTCGTTTTGAACAACGATTTCAAACGTGTTTCTTACACTGAAGCCATCGATATTTTAAGAGATTCGACTCCGAATAAAAAGAAAAAATTCCAATACCTTATTGAAGAATGGGGTGCCGATTTACAAAGTGAACATGAACGTTTCTTAGTTGAAAAACACTTCAAATGTCCGGTAATTTTGTTTGATTATCCGGCCAAGATTAAAGCGTTCTACATGCGTTTGAATGACAATACCGAGCCGGGCAGAGAAACCGTTCGTGCCATGGACATCTTGTTCCCGGGTATCGGAGAAATTGTAGGCGGTTCTCAAAGAGAAGAACGTTACGATGTTTTGGTAGAAAAAATGAAAGCCATCGGCATAGATGAAGAAGAATTATGGTGGTATTTAGACACGCGCCGATTTGGTTCTGCCGTTCACTCCGGCTTCGGATTAGGCTTTGAAAGATTGGTACTTTTTGTAACCGGAATGACCAACATCAGAGACGTAATTCCGTTCCCGAGAACGCCGCAAAATGCAGAATTTTAAAGAATGTTTTGGGTTGTAAGTTGTAGGTTCTATGTTAACTTCAACTCACAACCTACAACTTACAACATACAACAAAAAATGCTCAAACAATTTCTAAATCTTAAACTCACCCAAAAATTATCGCCTCAGCAAATCCAGCTGATGAAGTTAATTCAGTTGCCTACGCAAGCTTTTGAACAAAGGCTGAAAGAGGAATTGGTAGAGAATCCTGCTCTGGAAAGCGGAAAAGAAGAAGAGGAATTGTATGAGAAAGACGAATTTGACAACAATGACGAGTACGATGAGTTCGACGATAACGAAAACATCGACACCGATGAAATCAACATCGACGAGTATTTAAGTGACGACGAAACGCCCGAATACAAACTACAAGCCAACAACTACAGCGACGACGATGACGACCGCGAAATGCCGTTCGCCGCACCGGTTAGCTTTCATCAGGATTTGATCAACCAGTTGAATACCTTTATTTTAACCGATGAACAACGTGAGATTGCCGAGTTTTTGGTGGGCAGTATAGATGATGACGGTTATTTGCGAAGAAGCATTTCGGATATGGTGGATGATATGGCGTTCACTCAAGGCATCTATACCGATGAAAAAACGGTAGAAAAGATTTTACACATTGTCCATGAATTAGAACCTGCCGGCGTTGGTGCGCGCGACTTACAAGAATGTTTATTATTGCAGTTGAAGCACAAAACACCAACAGAATCCGTTGATTTGGCCATCAACATAATCGAAAATCAGTTTGATGCTTTTACCAAAAAACACTACGAAAAACTATTACAAAAATACGAGATTACCCAAGATCGCCTAAAAAAAGCCATTGAGGAAATCGAAAAACTAAATCCAAAACCGGGTGGTTCGTTTGACAGCAGTAGCCGAGTTATCGAACAAATTGTACCCGATTTTACCATCAGAATTGTAGATGGTGAATTGGAGTTAACACTTAACGGCAGAAATGCGCCAACCTTACACGTTTCCAAAGATTATCAGGAAATGTTGCAAACGTATAAAGATTCCCGCGACAAATCGCACCAACAAAAAGATGCCGTACAGTTCATCAAACAAAAATTGGACTCGGCCAAATGGTTTATTGATGCCATCAGACAACGCCAAGAAACGCTTTATGTAACCATGAATGCCATCATGCATTTCCAAAGAGAGTATTTCTTGGACGGCGAAGAAACCAAACTCAAACCGATGATTTTAAAGGATATCGCCGACTTAGTCGGATTGGATATCTCAACAGTCTCTCGTGTAGCCAACAGCAAATATGTGGATACACCTTACGGCACTAAACTGATTAAAGAATTTTTCTCGGAAGCGATGAAAAACGACCAAGGCGAAGACGTATCCACTTTGGAAATCAAAAAAATTCTGAAAACGGTAATCGAGGAAGAAGACAAAACCAAACCGCTACCGGACGATCAATTGGCTGAAATCTTAAAAGAAAAAGGCTATCCTATCGCCCGTAGAACGATTGCTAAATACCGTGAGTTATTGGACATTCCGGTAGCCAGAATGCGCAAGAAAATTTAATCATCTTTGGTTTTGAACCCGATAATTTTTCTGGGAGTTTTATTGTCTTTCTTATCCATCAACTCCTCTAAATAATTAAAAACCAACTCGATGTTCTGACTCTGATTAGACAGTTTTTTCTTGATGGCTTCTATTTCTAATTTTAAGTCTAAAGTATCGACATATAAAGCTCTGATTTTGGCAAACACCCGAATGATTTGAATGTTGACTTTTATAGCAGTCGGACTGCTCAGCACACTCGACAACATGGCAACACCTTGTTCTGTAAAGGCCATGGGAAGATATTTGGAGTGTTCTCCTCTTTTTAAGGTGCCAAATTGGCTCCTTAAAATTTCATATTCGGCTTGCGTCAATTCAAACATAAAATCTTCCGGAAAACGCTCTATATTTCTTCTGACTTGACGCTTTAGCTGTTTGGTGTCGACTTGATAAAGCGTTGCTAAATCCTTATCCAACATCACTTTCTGATGTCGAATCACAAATATTTTACTTCCGATATTGTCATCTGAGACGGTAATTTCGTGTTCCATAACCAGTTTTATTTTGGCTTCAATCACATCAAATATAAATATTTTCTTTCAAAATAAATAATTTGGAATGGCTATATTTGTGAGACAACAAAATGACATTGAAAAAATTTCTCCCGTTTTTCTCGTACGCATTACACCCTATTTTTGTTCCGCTGTTGGGAACGTTGTTTTATGTTTGGCTCGACTCCCGATACCTTACTTTCGGTCAATACATGATCTTATTTTTACAAGTCATCATCATTACCTTTTTCTTGCCCATCGCCTTTTTTTACCTGTTGCGAACCTTTGGAAAAATCGATAGCATTATGCTCTCGGATTTGTCTCATAGAAAGATTCCGTTAGTGCTGCACATCTGCCTGTTGTCGGTATTAATCCAAAAAAGCATTACAGCAGACTTATTCCCTTCTCTCCATTATTTCTTTATGGGCGGCATTATCAGTGCAGCTGTTGCCTTTTTATTGTTATACACCAAAATAAAAGCGAGCATACACATGATTGGTATCAGTGCATTGACTGTTTTTACAATTGGATTGAGTTTAAAAAACGAATTGAATACTGTTAGCCTAGTGGCTTTTTTGGTAGTGCTGAACGGTCTAGTGGCTTCCTCCCGTTTGGTAATGAAAGCGCATACCAACAAAGAATTGCTGATTGGGTTTTTGTGTGGTATTTTACCACAAGTAGGATTGTTGTATTTTTGGTTATAAGATGTAAAACATCAAGCCAAATTTGGCCGTGTTCATATCGATAGTCTGACCGTCAATTTTGGCATCAGAAGTAAAGATCGGATTAAATCCGTAATAGGCGTAAATATTCCATGTATTCCATCCGGTAGATAGGTAAAGTCCATAATTAAACTTACTCAAGTCGTTTAAATTAGTGTTGGTCAAATTTCCGGCAGTAGAAACCAGCTTGTATTGATTTGCAACTAAATAGCTGAGTTTAACTCCCAAATGCACACGCCAAAATCGGTGATTGTCAGGCGTTGCGTTACGCCAACGAAATTCAACCGGCAAATCAACATAGTGTAAAGAAAGTTTGTCTTTAGAGACAGAAACTCCTTCAGCATTTAAAATCTCATAAGTAGTGGTATTATTAATTTCAAAAATCCCTAAATTCTGATTATAAACCGACAACGAATAGCCCAAACCGGCTGCCACAGCAAAGGTTCTGGAAGCATTTATCGGCATGTCGCGTAAAAATCCAACCGAAAATCCGGGTGAAAATTTAGTCTGTTGTAAACCATCGGGAACTTTTTGTAACGTATTGTAGGTAATGTTAAAGTAAAATTGGTCTTCACGGAAGAGCGAATCAGGCGCATCAAAATCGGTTTCCACATTCTGAGCCAAGGCACTTGCTGCTGAAAACAAGAATAATAAAAGGATTTTGATTCTCATAACTTGAACTAAAGTTTAGCGAATGTACGGCATTTCAACGGAATAAACAATCGTTGTAGGTTTCACTTATTACAATAGAATTACGGATATATAGAATGTTCTTCGGGATTACCTGCGGTGATCCGCAAAGGGAAACTGTCGTTGAAAACCCAGCCATTGCCAATGGCTGTTTTCTTTTTACAGAAAAAAATTAGAAAGTGAAGGGATTACCTGCGGTGATCCAAAACGGGGAAACTGTCGTTGAAAACCAAGCCATTTGCAATGGCTGTTTTCTTTTTACAGAAAAAAATTAGAAAGTGAACTTTCCATTTTTTTCTGTAAAAAGAAAACCGAAGCTTTCGCTTCGGTTTTCATCGCAGAGAGGAAGGGATTCGAACCCTCGATGCAGTTACCCACATACAAACTTTCCAGGCTTGCTCCTTCAACCACTCGGACACCTCTCTAATTTTGTGGTGCAAAGAACAACAAAAAAAATGATTTATAAAAGCGTGTTGCAAAATTCTTATTGCATTTCTCCACGTAAAGCCGTTTCAAATATGGTCTTGAAAACGGTAGGCGAAACATTTTGTCCTAAAAGATACATTAACTTGGTTATGGCAGCTTCTGTAGTAATATCTTTCCCCGAAATAATGCCGATATTTTTCAGTTGGGTACTAGTTTCATATTGACCCATATTAACACTACCACCTGAACATTGGGTAACATTAACGACTTGCAATCCTTGCTTGATAGCTTTCTTCAAAATTTGAATAAACCAATCTTCAGTGGGTGCATTGCCGGAACCATACGTTTCTAAAACGATTCCTTTTAAATTAGGCGAAGCCATAATGGCCGACAAGATATTTTCGTTAATACCGGGAAACATTTTGAGAATGACTACATCGTCATTTAATGTTTTATGAACTACTAACTTTTTATTGGATTGCTTGGTTAAAATTACATTCGGATTGACATTCAAATGCACTCCGGATTCTGCCAATGGCGGATAATTCGGTGACGTAAAAGCATTAAAATGTTCAGCACTTATTTTGGTGGTTCGGTTACCGCGGTACAATTTATATTCAAAATACAAACAAACTTCCTGAATCACCGGCTTGCCTTTGTGTCGTAACGACGCTATTTGAATGGCCGTAATCAGGTTTTCTTTGGCATCCGTGCGCAAATCGCCTATAGGCAATTGAGAACCGGTAAAAACCACCGGTTTGGCCAAATTTTCGAGCATAAAACTCATGGCAGAAGCGGAATAAGACATTGTATCGGAACCGTGTAAAATAACAAAGCCGTCAAAATCGTTGTATTTCTCTTCGATGATAGTCGCAATTTGAACCCATTTGTCCGGACTCATATTAGACGAATCAATAGGTTTGGCAAAGGAAATGGTTTCTATTTCACAATCCAGTTGCTTGAGTTCGGGGATTTTTTGCAGCAATTTCTTGAAGTTGAAAGCCTTGAGCGCACCCGTTTCAAAATCTTTCATCATTCCGATAGTACCACCGGTGTAGATGAGTAAAATATTGGGTTTAGACTGCGTTTTCATACTTCATTTTATTGACTACCGGATTGGCATACATGGCTAAAAAGCCTTCTACCATTTGCGGATTGGTTTCATCAATGCGCATTTCCAAACGTCTTTCAAAAAGCGATTTCTCGTTTTCGGTGTAAAATGCTTTGAATTGATCCGTTTTAAAAAGCAAATCGTAAGCGATGTAATTGGTAGGCCAAAGCTTGTAAGTCTGCAATATAGAATCGTCTACAACCTGAGCTAAAGCCTGAATTTGTTTATTGGTATTATCGTACTCACTGGCAATTTCATCGATTTCATTAGACAAAATCTCGCCGACGTGAATATGAATTCGTTTTTTTTGCCCGATGATGCCGCTTAACAACGTGATAAAATCTTCGTTTTTGTCTTTGATGTATTTTTCCGCATTGGCTTCTGCCATAAGTTGCGGCATCTTTAAGGCATCTGTTGGGTCGTATTCGTAGGAAATAGATACCGGTACAATTTTTAGTTTCTTAAAATAATCCAGCATAGTCGCATCACCGGAAGCCATTGCCAACATTTTCAAAACACCGGTATGTGTGGCATCGTTTCCATCTTTGGTTCTGCCTTCCCTTTGGGCAATCCACACCGAACGGTTTTCGCGCAGTAACAACTGACCGATGTACTCCGACATCAATTTGGAACTTTCCAATAATTCTCGGGGTGGCAAACCGCGTTGCACTAAAAAGTTACGGTTAAGTTTGGACAAGGTTTTCAAGAAATCCTTTTTTACCAAATTGTCGCCTATAGCCGAGGCCGTCATAACCAACCCGTGTTCGTGCAGACAAACGTTTAACAACGAGGTGTCTAAAATAATATCGCGGTGGTTGGAAATAAACAAATACGAGGTATTGGGTTCTAATTTTTCAAAACCCGAAGTAGAAAGTCCGTCTGAGCTTTTCTCTAAAACTTTCTTAACCGCCTTGTAGGCGAAATTAATTTGGAAATCGCGGATGGAATGCGTGCGTTTCAACTGTTCTTTCCAAACCGAATCGTCTTCGTTTTCGTAGGCAAAATTCATCAACGCCTTCATCATTGGATGATTTATCGCTGATAAAATGGCTTGGTTTACCTCAGCATCATAATAAGGTCGGATAGCATCAAACTTTGACATGTTGGTATAGGCTTGTTTGTAGAACAAATGAACAAAAAAAATCTCAAATGCCCGTTATAAAATGATTAAATCCCGAAAACCGCTTTGGAATTTTCAGTCGTTATTCGCGCAATTTCCGAAAGCGGAAGTTCATAAATTTGGGCTAATTTTTCGGCAATCAATACCGTGTAACTACTTTCATTTCGTTTGCCGCGATACGGTACCGGCGCTAAATACGGCGAATCGGTTTCCAATACAATATGTTGTAAATCGATTTCTTTTAAAAACTGGTGGATTTTACCATTTTTAAACGTGGCCACACCGCCAATACCTAACTTCATGTTCACGTTGATTGCGCGTTGTGCCTGTTCAAAGTCACCTGTAAAACAATGAAAGATGCCGAACAAATCGGCCGATTTCTCGCTTTCCAACACTTCAAAAACTTCGTCAAAAGCATCTCGACAATGGATATTGATACCTAATTGATACTTTTTAGCCAATTGAATTTGACGGCGAAAGGCTTCTTGCTGAATGGCCAAAGTGGTTTTGTCCCAATACAAATCGATTCCGATTTCGCCTATGGCTTGGAACTTTCGTTTAGATAATTCGGTTTCCACATGCGATAATTCTGCCACATAAGATTCCGGTTTTACATAACACGGATGCAATCCCATCATTAAAAAAATGTTTTGTGGAAATTGCGCTTCCAACGCATACATTTTTGAAGTGTAAGTCGAATCGATGGACGGAACAAAAAAACGGGAAACGCCGGATTTAATGGCGCGTTGGATCATTTCGGTTCGGTCGTTTTCGAACTCTTCGGAATACAAATGCGTGTGGGTATCGGTAAAAATCATTGGCATTAAAGACACTAAGTTT
>JBIIXM010000032.1:0-9943 GCA_044338435.1 Flavobacterium sp.
GATGATGATGATTAAACCACCCATTGTTGGCGTTCCTGCTTTTTGGGTTTGGCCTTCTAAACCTAATTCTCTCACCGTTTCCCCAACTTGCTGGTTTCTTAAGAAGTTGATGATTTTTTTACCGTAAATGGTAGAAATCATCAACGACAAGATTAAGGCCAAAGCCGAGCGAAACGTAATGTATTGGAATACCCCGGTTCCGGGCACATCCATAGTTTTGTCGAGGTATTCAAATAAATAATATAGCATAGGTTTATTTATTTAGCTGTTCTAATAGTTCTTTTACAATTTTCATATCGTCGAAATCGTGGCGAACGCCCTGAATTTCTTGGTAGGTTTCGTGTCCTTTCCCGGCAATTAAAATGATATCGTTTGGTCCGGCCAACTGACAAGCGGTTTTGATGGCTTGTTTACGGTCGACTATGGACAAAGTTTTCTTTTGATTTTGTGGCTCAACGCCTTTTTCCATATCGGCTATGATGTCAATCGGATCTTCCGTTCTTGGGTTATCCGAAGTGATAATGACCTTATTGCTCATACTGCTGGCAATGTGCGCCATAATCGGTCTTTTGGTTTTATCTCTGTCACCACCGCAACCCACTACGGTAATCAATTGTTCGTTATTGGTTCGGATGTCGTTAATAGTTTTAATTACATTTTCCAAAGCATCCGGTGTATGCGCATAATCAACTACCGCCGTAATTTTTTGATCGGATACGATGTATTGGAATCGACCCGAAACGCTTTCCAATTCAGATAACAAGCGTAATACTTCTAACTTATCCAAGCCTAGTTCAACTGCCGTTCCGTAAATGGCCAATAAATTGTAAGCGTTAAAAGTGCCTATCAATCGCACCCAAACTTCGCTTTCGTTTATCTTTAATAACAAGCCTGATAGTTGACTTTCTAAGATTTGCGCTTTATAATCGGCATACGACTTTAAGGCATACGTTAACTTTCTGGCGGAAGTATTTTGGAACATTACCGCTCCGTTTTTATCATCCACATTCGTTAGAGCAAAAGCAGTTTTCGGCAAATGATCGAAAAATGATTTTTTTACATCGCGGTATTCAGCGAACGTTGCGTGGTAATCCAAGTGATCGTGTGACAAGTTGGTAAATACACCACCGGCAAAATGTAAGCCTTCGGTACGTTTTTGATGAATCCCGTGCGAGCTTACTTCCATAAAGCAATATTCAACTCCGGCGGCATTCATTTCAGCCAGATAATGGTTAATGGTTAACGAATCCGGCGTAGTGTGTGTGGCTTTGTATTCGATATCATTCACCATAATTTTTACGGTAGACAACAAGCCTACTTTGTAACCTGCTTTTTGGAACAATTGGTACAATAGCGAAGCAATCGTTGTTTTGCCGTTGGTTCCGGTTATGCCTACTAACTTTAAGTTTTGCGACGGATTACCGTAATAGTTGGTCGCCAAATAAGCCAAAGCCGTATTGGTATCTTTTACCTGAATGTAAGTCACACCTGTAACGATAACTTCCGGCAATGTATCGCAAACAATAGCGGTAGCGCCCAAGTTGATGGCTTTTTCGATAAAGTCATGTCCGTTAGAAACCGTACCACGTATGGCCACAAACACATCATTTTCTTCCACTTTTCTGGAATCAAATTCGATTTTGTGTATAAGCATTTCGGTCGAACCTTTTACAACTTCGATGGCTACTCTGTATAATATGTCTTTTAAAATAATCACGATAATTCGAGTATGATGATTTGATTTTTGGTTAAGGCTGAGCCCGGTTGAATGGATTGTCTTTTCACTTTGCCGAAGCCGATGACTTTAACCTTCATTTTCATGTTTTCTAAAAGTGCCACAGCATCCATACCGCTCATTCCTTTTACATTCGGAACAACTTTGGATTCGGAATTGGCTTTGGTTTCAAACTCGGCATAAGCTTTCTCTTGTTTCCCGATTTTTTTGTTTAAGTTTTTGATTTCGTTGGTCGATGGCGCATCAGTAAAAATCTTTTGCGCTACTCTTTTAAACACCGGACCGGCTACATCGGCACCGTAATAATTGTTCCCGGAAGTATTTGGCTTGTGTACGACTACTATACAAGAATACTTGGGATTTTCTGCCGGAAAGAAGCCTACGAAAGACGAAATGTAATGTTTCTCACTTCCGCCGTTTTTACCGTAATTGGCTTGTGCGGTACCTGTTTTACCGGCCATCGAAAAATCTTTAGAATACAACTTAGATCCGGTTCCTTTTTTGACTACATTGGTCAATACTGCTTTTAGTTTCTTAATCGTTTCAGGTGCGCAAATTCTCGGATTGATTACTTCTTTATTGTATTTTTTGATGGTTCGGTTCCATTCTTTGATTTCGGACACGAATTGTGGTTTTACCATTTCACCGTTATTCGCTACCGCATTATACAACGTTAGTGTTTGCAAAGGCGTAACCGAAACTCCGTAACCGAAAGCCATCCATGGTAAGGAAATCGCACTCCAATGTTTGTCGCCCGGCTGAGGAATGTATGGTTTACCTTCACCTTGAAAGGGTAATCCAAGTGGTTTGTTTAAGCCCATACGATCGATGCGATCTACAAATTCTTTAGGGTTGTTTTTGTAATTTTCGTAAACCGCTTGTACTAAAACAGTGTTCGAAGACACCTCAAAACCTCTGCCTAAAGAGATACTACCATAACCGCCTTCGTGAGAATCTCTCACTTTTTTGCCGCGGTAATCGATTACTCCACCAAACGTGTTATACACTTTACTGGTATCGACTTTTTGGTCATCCAATAAAGCAATCATATCGACCAACTTGAAAGTAGAACCCGGTTCGTGAGATTCAGCAATAGCATAATTGGTGGTTTCAAAATAAGTAGAATCGGATTCTCTTAGTTTGCCCAAATTAGAAATGGCTCTGATTTTACCCGTTTTGGTCTCCATAACCACCACACAGCCGTGATCGGCTTTGTATTCTTGCAATTGCTTCAATAAAGCATGGTGTGCAATATCTTGGATGTAAACATCTATAGTTGAAATTACATCATAACCATCTTGCGGATCTACTTCATTTTGGTCACGTATAGGTTTCCATTGTCCTTTTGCGATTTTTTGTTTCAAGACTTTACCGTCTTTGCCGTTAAGGTATTTTCGGAATGACCATTCGATGCCTTTTCCGACTAACTTTCCGTTCTCATCTTCTCTCTCATAACCAATAGTTCTCTCTGCTATTTTCCCAATAGGATGTTCGCGTACCGTTTTTTGTTCCGTAATCATACCGCCTTTGTTGGCACCCAAATTGAACAATGGAAAACTTTTAATTTTCACATACTGAGTATAGCTTAACTTTTTGGCGATTAATAAATAGCGGTTTTTGTTTGCCCGTGCGGTTTTGAGTTGGTTTAGGTAAAAACCACTTGGTTTGCCTAACATTACGGAAAGTGAATCAGCCAAAAGTTTTACGTTGGTTTCAAAATCCTCCGACTTCGGTGCTACCGCATCGAAACGGATGTTGTAGTTAGGGATTGATGTTGCCAATAAGCTGCCGTCGGCCGAATAAATATTGCCTTTATTCGCCGGAATGACAAAGTTTTTCACTGTTCGTTCTTTGGCCAGTTTTCGGTAATGATCGCCTTCCACCCACTGAATTTTAGTGAGTTTAAACGTAATTGCCAAAGCCATCAAGAACAAGCAGAAAGCCACCAGGTAAATACGGTAAGAGATATGTTTATCTTCTACTGCCATAGCTTTTGAAAGAAACTTTTTTCTATTGGTTTTTTAATTTTTATTTTTTGTGGCGGAACCGATGAAGGGAAAATATTTCGCTCCTTCATTTTTTCGGAAACGGTCGATTCCATCTTTAATTTCATTAATTCCGAACGTTTGTCTACAAATTCAGAGCGCAATTCTTTGACTTCGTTAGTCAACTCAGCGATTCTGAAAATTTTTTGATCGTAACGGTGCTCGTTGGCAATCATCAAAATGGCCAGTAAAATCAAAAACACGATGAAACGCCAATTTTTGGTAGCATCTTCATTCACTAAAAACCGAGCTTTTAAAATGCTGTAAACACCTTTTTTCATCGGATTAAATTTTTTCAGCTATTCTTAATTTGGCACTACGTGCTCTGTTGTTGATTTTAATTTCGGCTTCTGTCGGCACGATTAACTTTCCAACTAGCTTGAACGGTACCGAAAAGTTTCCGAAGAAATCGCGTTCCGGTTCGCCTTCAAAAAGGCCGTTTTTCATAAAGCGCTTCACCAAACGATCTTCCAAAGAATGGTAAGAGATAACACTTAAGCGGCCGGCCGGTTTCAATATTTCAAGCGATTGCTCTAAGAACTCTTTGAGCACTTCCATTTCTTGGTTTACCTCAATTCGTATGGCTTGATAGATTTGAGCCAAGACTTTGTTTTTTACTTTCTCCGGCAGGTATTTGGCCAAAACCGTTTTTAGTTCTTCAGTTGTTTTGATGTCTTTTTTCTCTCTGGCTTCTACTATGGTTCGAGCCAAAGCCGGCGCTACTTTTAACTCGCCGTAATCCAAAAACACTCTTTTCAGGTTGTTTTCGTCGTATTCGTTGATGACTTTATAAGCATCCAACTCGTTTCTTTTGCTCATTCGCATATCGAGGTCGGCATCAAATCGAGTGGAAAAACCTCTTTCCGGCACATCAAATTGGTGAGATGAAACGCCTAAATCGGCTAAAATTCCGTCTACGCTTTTCACACCATGAAATCTCAAAAAACGCTTGATGTATCTGAAATTCTCTTGAACCAAAGTAAACCGTTCATCCGGCAAGGCGTTATTCCAAGCATCTTCATCTTGATCAAAACCAAATAACCTTCCATCGGGTCCGAGTCTGCTCAAGATTTCTTTAGAATGACCACCACCGCCAAAAGTCACATCGACATATATGCCATCAGGCTTAATATTTAAACCATCTACAGTCTCGTGTAATAAAACCGGGTTATGATATTCCATCGCTGTCGTCATTTATGTTTCCCATTACATCTTCTGCTAAATCTGCAAAATCAATGTCGTCACCGGCAATCGATTTTTCATACAAATCTTTATCCCAAATCTCCACAATGTTTACGGCTGACGAGAGCACGATATCTTTTGAAATCTGACTAAAAGTCATTAAGTCTTTCGGAATCAATAATCGGCCTAAATCGTCTACTTCAACCATTTTTACACCAGCTGTAAAGCGGCGGATGAAGTCGTT
This sequence comes from Flavobacterium sp., assembly GCA_044338435.1. Classification (GTDB taxonomy): domain Bacteria; phylum Bacteroidota; class Bacteroidia; order Flavobacteriales; family Flavobacteriaceae; genus Flavobacterium. Next base: position 5,207 of record JBIIXM010000032.1, read on the forward strand.
ATTTTTTTTTACGAATCGGTTAAGCTTATTGATTTTTTGCATCATTAAATTCCACTCTGCCATTGGATAAAGTTCCAAACAAGGCTGAAACACAGAACGCTTCAAGACGAAGCCATCTTGAAGAGAATTAGCCAGTTGCTTCTTCAAAGCCGAAGGAATCATCAGTCTTCCCTTAGCGTCAACTTTGCATTCATATGTTCCGATAATGGAGTTCAATTGCTATTTATTTTGGTTATCAGCAAAAATATAAAAATTATTACCACAATTTACCACAAACTACCACTTTGTTAATAAGTTTTACCACTTACTGCCATTTTCTGAGAAAAATCGCCGACAGCCATCTTTTGGGAATTGTTAATGATTGTTTGACAAATCCGAACAGGAACAGAAAAAAAGAGATAAAAAACTCATTATTAGCTATATTGTTGACAAAAATTAATTTTTTGAGCTAAAAAAACAGAGTATAAGTCAACTAAAAATTGAGGTTGCTGTTTTGAAAAAAGCGATTGAAAAATCAACTTTCAAGACGGAAATATTAGTGGTAAACCATAATTGTTAGGTATAAAATCATATATTTGTTGCCGAGGTAAAAAGTCATAAAAATTACATGGAAGGAAATTTTAAAAAAGAAGGAAGATATACCTATTTTGAAGTCGGAGAAGGCACGCCTATTGTTGTTTTACACGGATTAATGGGCGGCTTGAGTAACTTTAACGGGGTAGCCGATTATTTCTCCAAAAGAGGTTACAAAGTTGTCATTCCCGAATTGCCTATTTACACTCAAAACATTCTGAAAACCAACGTGAAAGCGTTTGCCAAATACGTGAAAGACTTTATCACTTTTAAAGGATTTGACCGTGTGATTTTGTTGGGCAATTCATTGGGTGGACACATTGCTTTGTACCATTCTAAAATGTACCCTGAAAAAGTGGCGGGTTTGGTGTTAACCGGAAGTTCCGGACTTTACGAGAGCGCCATGGGTGACAGTTATCCGAAACGGGGAGATTATCAATACATTAAACAAAAAGCAGAAGCCGTTTTTTACGACCCTAAGGTGGCCACCAAAGAAATAGTAGATGAAGTTTTTGCTGTAGTCAACGATCGCATTAAAGTTTTGAAAACTTTAACGATAGCCAAAAGCGCTATTCGCCATAATATGGCCAAAGACTTACCCAAAATGCACGTTAAAACCTGTTTGATTTGGGGAAGAAACGACCAAGTAACGCCGCCTCAAGTGGCCGAGGAATTTCATAAATTGATGCCGAATTCGGCTTTGTATTGGATTGACAAATGCGGTCATGCAGCCATGATGGAACATCCGGACGAGTTCAATCGTTTGTTAGACGAGTGGCTTAAAGAGGTTCATTTATAATTTACAAAGAGTCCGTTTTGGACTTTTTTGTTTTTACCGAAACACTATGAAAATTAATACTGCCGAATTTATCATCAGCAACTCCGACGCCAGCAAGTGTCCGAAAGAACCATTGCCGGAATACGCTTTTATTGGTCGCTCCAACGTTGGAAAATCTTCATTGATTAACATGCTGACCAATCATAAAAATTTGGCTAAAACTTCAGGAAGACCGGGAAAAACCCAGTTGATTAATCATTTTAAAATCAATTCGAATTGGTTTTTGGTCGATTTGCCGGGTTACGGTTATGCGCGTGTTTCGAAGAAAACAAAAGATGTTTTTCAGCAATTCATCACCGATTATTTTGAAAAAAGAGAACAACTGGTTTGTGCTTTTGTACTGATTGACATTCGTTTAGAGGCGCAAAAAATCGACTTGGATTTCATCAATTATTTAGGTGAAATCGAAGTGCCGTTTTGCCTGATTTTTACCAAAGCCGATAAAATCAGTCGCGGTAAGATTGAGGCGCATGTTGCGGCTTACCGTAAAGCATTGTTAGCCAATAATTGGGAAGAAATGCCACAGCACTTTGTAACTTCTTCTTTGGAGAGCACCGGAAGAGATGAGCTATTGGCTTTTATTGACGATGTCAATGCGCAGATGTTTAAAAGTGGTGAATTATAAACGCTACCCTTTCAACTCCATTTTTTCAGCAAAGTAATCACAGAAATCCTTCATGGTATCTACCATTTTTTCATCGCCGGTTGCGCGTTGAAACGTATCTGCCATGGCGACTAAGGTTTGATGGAAGAACTTTTTCATTTCATCTACCGGCATATCTTTGGTCCACAAATCAATACGAAGGGTTTCTTGCGCATTGCCGTCCCAAATAGACAACATCAAGGCTTTGGCTTCTTCATGCTCAACACCGCCGTCTTGAGCCGTCCAAGTTAGTTTTTCGGGAATTCTGTTTTCGTCTAATTCGACGTTGAATTTTATTTCGGATTTGATGGTATTACTCATTTTTCTTAGGTTTATATTTTGATCTTTCGAAGATTTGTTTGGCATCCATTTTCAGCATTTCCTGTAAACTCACTTCATTATTTTCCATGAAAGACCGGACAATTTGCCAACCGATCCACTGTCCTATTCTACCCGGCGATTCATTATCGATTTCGAGATAGAACTTGGAAAACGGCGCCATGTTGACAAAACGATTCTCTAGTTTGGCATCGGTACTGAACAACAAATCTTCTTCTATAAAATAGCGCCAAATGTAACTTTCGTTTTCTTGACTCCAAGTAATTTGCTCCGGCGTGTAGCCCATTTTTTCGGCATCTGTATAATCCGGCAGCATAATATCTTTCATATAAAGCTCCTTGCCGTAGTAAATCATATTGGCCAACAAGGTTTTCTCTGAAGGCGGCGGAATTTTTCGAACAGCAAAACTTGATACGATATCCGGCATCATTTGGCGCTCTTCAAAATTTTGTTTCAGATATTCCGGGAAAGGGTAAAATTGATGCGACTTCCCTAAGTACAGCTCCAAAGCGATAATTAATTTATCGTCGGCATAAATGGCTTTGTTGTGATAATCCATTTCGGCTATAACAGTGTAAATTTTAGGCATCACCGTTTCCGGGAAATAGTATTTGAAATGTTTGAACAAGTCCTCTATCTCTGTAGTTTGTTTGTTGAAATCCGGGAATTTCTTTTGGACTTCGGCATACAACGCTCGCCAATCTTTGTTTTGCATTTTATCAATCCAGACCGCATCCGGGGTGCCTTCGGGGAAAAAAAATGGGTATTCGGCTTTTAAATTGGCCAACTCGTTTGGTTTGGCTTCAAAAAAAGCTTGATCAAAACGGTCTACTTTCAAGGCAACCGGAATGGCTTCAACCGCTTTTTCCTCCTTGGATTTCTTATCGCAGGAAACCATCAAAACAACCAGTAATACTATTGTGAAATACTTTTTCGTCATAAGGATTAAATATCAGAAAACAAGCAATTGAAAGTTTGCGTTTTTTTACATTTGCAAATATACATTTCAGTTTTTAAAAATTTTCATAAAAAAATGGCTAAAAAAAGCAATCTTAAGGTAGGGGAAACTAATACCCATATTGTTTCATGGTTAAAGAATTACGCTACAATTGCAAAAGTAAATGGTTTTGTAGTAGGAATTTCGGGCGGAGTTGACTCAGCAGTAACCTCAACTTTGTGTGCGCAAACCGGCTTGACTACCTGGTGTATTGAAATGCCGATACACCAAGATAGCAGTCAAGTGAGCCGTGGCAGAGAACATATTGAACAGTTGCAAAAGCGATTTCCGAATGTAAAACACGCGGAAGCGAATTTGACCGAAGTATTTGAAACGTTTAAAAAAGCGGTTCCTAGTTCGGAAGACGAAGGCAAATTGAATTTGTCTCTAGCCAATACAAGAGCTAGATTGCGAATGAGCACATTGTATTATTTTGCCGGAATTCATGGCTTATTAGTTGCCGGAACGGGTAATAAAGTGGAAGATTTCGGTGTTGGTTTTTACACCAAGTACGGAGATGGCGGTGTTGATTTGAGTCCGATTGCCGATTTAATGAAAAGTGATGTGTATGCATTGGGAGCGTATTTAGAAATTCCTGAATCCATACAAAAAGCAGCACCAACCGATGGTTTGTTTGGTGATTCGAGAACCGATGAAGACCAATTAGGTGCCAGTTATGACGAATTAGAATGGGCTATGTTAGCCGCTGAAACCGGAAAAAAAGCGACTGATTTTGAAGGCAGAGATAAAGAAGTTTTTGAGATATACAGTCGATTACATAAGATAAATCAGCATAAAATGAACCCTATACCGGTTTGTTTGATTCCTGAAGCTTTTAAATAAATACGATTTTTTTTAACATTTTAATAATATTATTTTTTAACTTTACAGTAAATTTCTATTAATTTTTATCAAATACCACAATTATGATAAATGTATGTATTGCGGATAACTTTCCGGTTGTACACTTTGGTATGAAAGCTTATTTTAAGGATCATCCTGAAATCAGCATTGTATCTAATGTAGGAAATTTTTTCATGGTCCCAGATGCTTTGAGAAACAAAGAAATTGACGTCCTAATCATAGACTTAGAGCTTGAAGGACTGAAGAGTATTTACGAAATCAAGTCGATCATCAGAAATTTCCCGAAAACCAAAGTTATTGTTTTCAGTAGTTTGTCGGAGCAAATTTATGCACCTAACGCCATTAAAGCCGGATGTGCAGGATATGTTCACAAGACATCAAAACTTGAGAATTTAGGGATTACCATCGTGAAAGTTCACCAAGGGCAAATTATCCTAAATGAAGAAATCAAGAGAAACTTAGCGTTGATTGCTAAACAAAACA
>JBIIXM010000331.1:0-2517 GCA_044338435.1 Flavobacterium sp.
TGTTCATCTCAAGGAAAGAGAAGCCGGTTTTTTCCTATCTGGCGGGTATTTTAAGTTACCTATGGCTATCTCTGAATCGATTACAGACCAAGACATACTGAATCAAAAATGTTTTGAAATAGCTTGGCTTTTGAAAAAGGGCTTGAAAACCAATTTTAAGTTGTCAAAGCTTACCCACAATAAATATTTTGCTGCTTTTATGAATTGGATAACGCCAACCAAACGCTCTTGGAACGGTCACAATTCTTCCGGATTCAAAGAAGATATTTTGGCGGTAAACGGTTTTAACGAGGCTATGGATTACGGCGGTATGGACCGCGAATTGGGAGAGCGTATGTTTAACAACGGGATGTTGTCAAAACAAATTCGGTACAGTGCCATTTGTTTGCATTTAGACCACGCTCGAGGCTATGCCAATGCCGAAAAAATAAAGCACAATATAGCAATCCGACGCCACAATAAAAAGCATAAAGTAATCCGAATTGAGAATGGGATTGATAAATTGAAAATATAATTACCTTTGCAACATAATTACCCAATATGAAAATATCAGTTATTGTTAGTACTTACAATGCCGAAGAATGGTTGGAGAAAGTATTAATCGGCTACAGTGTTCAAACGTACAAAGACTTTGAATTGATTATTGCCGACGACGGTTCCCGACCTTCAACCAAGGAATTGATTGACAGTTATGCCAAAAATTATCCCGTTCCTGTGCGTCATTTGTGGCACGAAGACCAAGGTTATCGCCGTCAGGAAATTTTAAATGTGGCGATCATGGAAGCGGCTCACGAGTACATTATTATGACTGACGGTGATTGTATTCCGCGAAAAGATTTTGTGGAAATTCACGCTAAATATGCCCAAAAAGGTAGATTTCTCTCCGGAGGCTATTGCAAATTATCGATGAAGTTGAGTAAGGAAATTGCCAAAGATGATATACTTTCCGGTAGATGTTTCGATTTGAAATGGCTGAAAAGCATCGACAAACTCAATCTTTCGAATGCCTTAAAAATTAGCGCAAATGATTTGTCGGCGAATATATTAGACTTTATTTCTCCAACTAATGCCTCATTCAACAATTGTAATTCTTCCGGTTTTCGCGAAGACATGATTGCCATTAACGGTTATGACGAACGTATGAAATATGGCGGACCGGACAGAGAATTCGGCGAGCGTCTGGAAAATAACGGCATCAAAGGAAAGCAAATCCGTCATAAAGCCATCGTATTGCATTTGGATCACCCGAGAGGTTACAAAACCCCGGAATCATTGGCGGCTAATTTGGCCATTCGCAAAGAAGTAAAAGACAAAAAAATAGTTTGGACGCCTTACGGTATTAAAAAAGACAACATTTAGTTCATGAGGATATTAGTTACCGGAGCAGCAGGTTTTATTGCCTCACATCTTTGTGAAAAACTACGCGATTTAGGTCATGAAGTCATTGGATTGGATAATTTTAACGATTATTACAGTCCGGATTTAAAACGTTTAAATGCCTCCGATTTGAAAGCCAAAGGCATTGACGTTATTGAAATTGATTTGAATGACAACTTGCAAACGGTTTTCAAAAATCCTTACGATTATATTTATCACTTAGCCGCACAGCCCGGTATTTCAGCCGAAACTCCGTTGAGCGATTATGTGACTAACAATATTTTTGCTACCCAAAACTTACTCGATGCGGTGGCGCAGTTCAATCAGAATTTAAAATCTTTTATCAATATAGCGACTTCTTCCGTGTACGGTTTGGTGGCTAATGTGGATGAAAATGTACCGGCGAAACCTATCTCTTTCTACGGCAGTACCAAGTTAGCAGCCGAGCAATTGGTTTTAGGACAACAACGTTTGGGTAAGTTAAAAGCCTGTTCCATCCGATTGTATTCGGTGTACGGACCGAGAGAACGTCCGGAAAAATTGTACACCAAACTTATAGAGAATTTGTATTCCGATAAACCTTTTCCGCTTTTTGAAGGCAGTGTTAAACACGAAAGAAGTTTTACTTATGTAGGCGATATAGTGGATGGCTTGGTAGCCATTATCGGGAAAGAAGAGGAAGTGAACGGTGAAATAATCAATTTGGGTACCGACGAAGTGCACACTACCCAAGAAGGCATCAATTTGGTAGAGGAAATCATGAACAAAACGTTGATTATCGACCATAAACCGGCGCGTAAAGGCGATCAAGAAAAAACCTCGGCGGTGATTGACAAAGCCAGAAAATTATTGGACTACGAACCGAAAGTAACGTTCAAAAAAGGGTTGGAACAACAAGTGCAATGGTACTTGGATAAGTTTACTTCGTCACTCTAAGCACAAACGCTTTTAATTTTTCGGCAAACAGTTCCGGTTTCAATTTTTCATACCATTCAAAAGCCAACGCTTTGTAGTTTTTGGCGTGCTTTTGATACAATTCCGGATAGTAATCACTCAAGTGAACGATGTCGTAAAATCCTGTTTCTTCCTTGATATTCCATGAAGTTCGGTTAATCCAAGGCGCGTAGATGGTAAACGTAG
>JBIIXM010000332.1:0-2511 GCA_044338435.1 Flavobacterium sp.
AGTATAACGTCGGAAATGATAAAAAAGTATAAAAACTTTTAACTATTTTCTTAATAGAGTGAAAATTCATTGAAAAGGTTGGTAAGTGATGTGAAATTTTACAATCGAAAGTTATCTTTTACTTTCGATGATTTCTGCCAAAAGTTTCTTGGCGCGAAGCAATTTGATTTTGACATTGCTCAGTGGTTCATTCAATTGTTCCGAGATTTCCTGATAACTCATCTCTTGAAAGTAACGCAATTGGATCACTTCTTGGTAGTGCGGTTTCAATTCTTTGATGAATTGGAGTAGGCGAGACAGGTTTTGTTCGGTAATCAATTCGTCTTCTGCCGAAGGCGAACTGTCTGCCACATTATAGGCTTGCTGGTCTTCTTCATCGGTTATTTCCACAAATACGGTCGACTTCTTTTTGCGCAACATGTCGATGTGTACATTTTTGGCAATGGCAATCAACCAAGTGTTGAATTGGAACTCCGGATTGTAAGTCGCAATTTTGTCAAAAGCCTTCGAGAAAGTTTCTATGGTAATGTCTTCAGAATCTGTCTCGTTTTCGGTACGTTTGAGCATAAAGCCATACACTTCATTCCAGTAACGGTCGAGCAAAAAGGTAAAGGCCACTTGGTCTCCTTTTTTAGCCTTCTCTATGTATTTTTTTATTTCCAATGTACCGGTTTAGAAAACGTATTGGTGATAAAAACATTCAGTTGCGTAACAATCAAAACAATTTCAATGATTGGAAACCAATACATGACGTCTTTTTCTTTGAGTTTCCCGGCCGCAAAGCCTAAGGTTAACCAAGCAAACAAATAGCGGAAACCGATAATACTCACTACCGCAATCCATTGGTATTGAAATGCCAATAAGACTATCGGTAACAAAAGAAACAGCAACTGCGACACGTAAAACAAGCCTAACTGATTGCGGTCAAATAATTTGTAGTGTTTGGCAGTCGATACATGACGGCGTTTTTGGGTAAACCAATCTTTAAAACGGGTTTTAGGTGTAGAATAAGTAAAACTATCCGGTATGTAGCAAATGGTTGTGTTATCTCCGTTAGCAGCCTGATTGATAAACAAGTCATCATCGCCGGAACGGATTTTCATATGATCCATAAAGCCACGTACTTTAAAAAACTCTTCGCGTTTGTAAGCCATATTGCGACCAATTCCCATATAAGGTTTGCCGATTTTAGCCCAAGAAAAATATTGCGTAGCAGTTAATAAAGTTTCGAAACGGATGATTTTATTCAAGAACGAATTGCTGATTTTCTCATAAGCGCCATAACCCAAAACGATGTTCTTTTCTTGCGTAAATTGCGCACTCATCGAAGTAATCCAATCTTTGGAAGTCGGATAACAATCAGCATCGGTAAACAACAAGTATTCGTATTTGGCGGCTTTGATGCCTAGAGTTAAGGCGAATTTTTTATTGCCCCAAAAGGCTTCGTTGTTTTCAACCTTAACCAACTTGATGTTGGGATATTGCTTTTCAAATTCTTCAAAAATTTCCAAAGTGTTATCGCTGGAAGCATCGTCAATCAATACGATTTCAAAGGTGTGGTAATCTTGTTCGGCCAAAAGCGGTACAAACTTTTTGACGTTTTCTTCTTCATTTTTGGCGCAAACAATTACAGAAATCGGCACTCTTTTCGGAGTTACGTTTTGCGGTTTGGCAAATGAAAATTTACCGAATACCACAATGTAATACAAAAATTGAATAACAACTACGGCGATGAATACACAGAAAACGATTAATAACATGGTGTTCTTTTATCTTTTAAAAAGGACTGCAAATGTAGGTATTCTGCAACCAATAATCAAACGAATTTTAACAAATTCCTATCGGTTCTTTTTCATGGCTTCTGCTACAGCAAGGGCTTGATTTTCCTTAGTTTTTTCCAGCTCGGTGATGATATTGCGGTAGTTTTTGTCATCGCGATTTTGGGAAAGTTTCTTTTGGGCTTCGAGGTTCGTAATTTCAATTTCAAAGGCAACGATACCGCGCGCTTCCCGCATTGTTTTTTCGGATAAGTTTTCTACTCGAACAGGGTTTTTCGATTTAGCCTCGTATTTGTCGACTAATTTCTTCAAAAAATCTAACGCTTCTTCGTGATTGTAAACGCGTACTTTGCCGTAAACGTGTACGGCCAAATAATTCCAAGTCGGCACATTTTCATGATCGTACCAAGAAGAAGAAATATAAGTATGAGCGCCCGAAAAAATAGCTAATACTTCGTCATTATCATTGAAACTTAATGCTTGCGGATTGGCTTTAGAAATATGTCCGGTTAAGATGAGTTTACCGTCTTCACGGGTTTCTAACAACAATGGTGTGTGCGTGGCCCACAATTTTCCCTGCGTTTGATTGACCAAAATCGCAAAACCATTTTGGTGGACGAAGTTTTCAATTTCTTCGCGATTTTCGTTTTTGTATAACTCGGGAATGTACATGAGAATCGTTTTAAATCACATTCACTTCCGCCTCAATAGCAATGCTGTATTTGTCGAAAAC
>JBIIXM010000033.1:0-9840 GCA_044338435.1 Flavobacterium sp.
TTATGCTATTCGCGGTTTCGATGTGACTTTTGATACGTTGTTGCGCTTGTCTCAAGAGAAAACTTTCGAAGAAACTATTCAATACGATGATTCGGAGCAGATAGAAAACAAATTCAATTACAATCCGAACAGTACTTACGGATATTCTAACAACGGAATTTACATCTTGTACTACGATACCGATTTATCCATCAAAGAAGCCTCATAATGCCTACTTCAAAAGTTACTTATTTGGGAGAATTAAGAACCTCTTCCATCCATTTACAATCCGGTAGCGAAATCATCTCCGATGCGCCCATCGACAACAACGGTAAAGGGGAAGCCTTTTCACCAACCGATACTGTCGCCAATGGTTTAGCTAGTTGTATGTTTACCGTAATGGGTATTAAAGCCCGAGAAATGGGAGTTGATTTTTCAGGTTCTACTGCTGATGTAACTAAAGTTATGGCGGCTGAACCGAGAAGGATTTCAGAAATTCACGTGACTTTCAATATGAGTATCGAAGCCGACGATAAAACCAAAACAATCTTGGAAAGAACGGCTTTGACTTGTCCGGTTCACTACAGTTTACATCCGGATATTAAACGTGAAATCGTGTTTAATTGGAAGTAATTTTGAACGACCAACAAAAACTCCTCATCAAACTCGCCCACACCAAAATGCCCTTCGGTAAATACGAAGGCTATTATCTCATTGACTTGCCGGAATATTATGTGGTTTGGTATTCCCAAAAAGGATTTCCTAAAGGTGCTTTAGGCGAACAGCTACAGTTAGTTTACGAGTTGAAATTGAACGGCTTAGAAGCCTTGGTGCGCAACATCAAAAAACAATATCCCAACAAAGATTATTAGAAGGTTAGAATCTTAGACTGCTCAGATTATTAGATTCTCTTTTTTCTAAAAATCTAACGTTCTGACAATCTAACAATCGAATTATAATCGTATTTTTGCCTCGTTTTTTAAAACAACAACAACACAACATACAACTTACAATGAATCCAACTAAGTATATTTTTGTTACCGGCGGTGTGACTTCCTCTTTGGGAAAAGGAATCATCGCAGCTTCTTTGGCCAAACTACTACAGGCCAGAGGATACCGAGCCACCATTCAAAAATTTGATCCTTACATTAATGTCGATCCCGGCACTTTAAATCCGTACGAACACGGCGAATGTTTTGTGACCGATGACGGTGCGGAAACGGATTTGGATTTAGGACACTACGAGCGATTTTTAAATGTGCCTACTTCTCAAGCCAACAATGTTACTACCGGTAGGGTTTACCTTTCGGTGATTGAAAAGGAGCGAAGAGGAGAATTTTTAGGTAAAACTGTTCAAGTTGTGCCACACATTACCAACGAAATCAAAGACCGCATGCAGTTGCTTGGAAAATCGGGCGACTATGATATCGTCATTACCGAAATCGGCGGAACGGTTGGAGATATTGAATCGTTACCATATATCGAATCCGTGCGTCAGCTCGTTTGGGAATTGGGAGAAAGCAACAGCATAGTAGTGCATTTAACGCTGATTCCGTTCTTAGCTGCTGCTGGTGAGTTGAAAACAAAACCAACCCAACACTCGGTTAAAACTTTGATGGAAAGCGGAATCCAAGCTGATATTTTGGTGTGCCGTACTGAACATGAGTTGTCCGATGAGTTGCGTCAAAAATTAGCCTTGTTTTGCAATGTAAAACGCGAAGCTGTAATCCAATCCATCGATGCTTCTACGATTTATGAAGTGCCGAATCTAATGCTGGAAGAAGGATTGGATATCGTGGCCTTAAAGAAATTAAATCTACCGAAAAAAGCCGCTCCGGATTTAAAAAACTGGAATACTTTTTTACACCGATTGAAACATCCTAAGCAAACTGTAAATGTAGGCTTGGTTGGAAAATATGTTGAGTTACAAGATTCTTATAAATCGATTTTAGAAGCTTTTATCCATGCCGGAGCCGCCAATCAAACGAAGGTGAATGTCATCAGTATTCATTCGGAGTATTTGGATGAAACCAATGCGGCCTTGCAGTTGCAAGGATTAGACGGTATTTTAGTCGCACCCGGATTTGGAGGAAGAGGTATCGAAGGGAAGATTGAAACCGTTCGCTACGCCAGAGAAAATAACATTCCGTTTTTCGGAATTTGTTTGGGAATGCAAATGGCCGTTATCGAGTATGCTCGAACTGTTTTAGGTTTGAAAGATGCCAATTCTACTGAAATGAATGATAAAACCCAACATCCGGTTATCGCTTTGATGGAGGAACAAAAAAACATTACCGATAAAGGAGGTACGATGCGTTTGGGTGCTTGGAAATGCGACTTGCAAGAAGACAGTTTGGCCTATAAAATCTATGGGAAAAGCCAAATTCAAGAGCGTCATCGCCACCGTTACGAATACAATAACGACTACAGAAAACAGTTGGAAGCCGCCGGTTTAAGCACTTCGGGAGTCAATCCTGAAACCGGTTTGGTGGAAATAGTGGAATTGAAAAACCACCCATTTTTCATTGGTGTCCAATACCATCCTGAATATAAGAGTACTGTTGCTAATCCACACCCAATTTTTGTTAGCTTTGTGGCCGCAATGGTAAATCATAAAAAATAGCAAGTAGCAGAGTGGTCTTTGTTGCTTCTTACGACTAATAATTAAAAAATGGAACAAAAGAAATTTGATTTTAATTCGATTATCGGTTTTGCCTTAATCTTTGTCATTATCCTTTGGGTAATGTACAACAACCGTCAAGACGAAGTTAAAGCGCAAGCCAAAGCCAAAACGGAAAAAGCCATAGAAGCCAAAGCTAAGAAAGAAACAACTAAAGATGTGGCGCAAACCATCACCGATACTACTGTAGGCGATTCGGTTAAGATTCAACAGCTACAAGGGAAATTAGGCAGTTTTGCTTACTCAGCAACCTTGCCTTCAGCCAAAGAAGCCTTTACTACTTTAGAAAATGATAAAGTGGTTTTAAAAATTTCCAATAAAGGCGGTTATATTGCTGAAGCTACTTTAAAAGATTTCAAAAAGTTTGATAAAAACTCCAAAGAGTTGGTGGCGTTGATTAAAAATAACAACGCTTATTTCAACTTGCAGTTGCAAACCAAAGACAACAGAGTACTCAATACCAAAGATTTATTCTTTGAGCCAACATTAACTACTGTCGAGGGCAATCAAGTCTTGTCGATGAAATTAAAATCAAGCGATAACGCTTTCTTGGAATACAAATATGTGTTGAAACCAAAAGACTATATGTTGGATTTTGATATTCGTACCCAAGGCTTAAATACGGTATTGAATACTTCAAAACCAGTCGATTTCCAATGGGATATGAAAACGTATCGCAATGAGAAAAGTATCTCTTACGAAAATCGTTATGCTGAAATTGTATTCGAATACGAAGACGGAAAAGACGATTTCGTAGGTCAAGGCAGTGATAAAGAAGAAACACCTGATAAGGTGACTTACATTGCTTACAAACAACACTTCTTTACATCTATATTGCTGACTAAAACCCCATTCGAAAAAGCGAGTTTGAAGTCGCATGATTTAGTGCAAGACGAAGAAAAAGACACCATTTTTACCAAAGAATTTAAAACTACTTCAGCTTTGGCTTTCAACAATGGCGAGTTGGATTATAAAATGAATTGGTACTACGGACCGGCAGATTACACTTTATTGAATAATTATGATAGAAATTTAGACGAAATCATACCTCTCGGTTGGGGCATTTTCGGTTGGATTAACAAATTCATTTTTGTACCATTATTTGGCTTCTTGAGTAGTTTTATGGGATTGGGAATTGCCATTATTCTTTTCACTATTTTAATAAAAATAGCGATGTCACCAATCACCTTCAAATCGTTCTTGTCGCAAGCTAAGATGAAGGTATTGCGTCCGGAAATTATGGAAATAGGAGAGAAGTTCAGCAAAGATCCGATGAAAAAGCAACAGGAAACCATGAGCTTGTACAACAAGGCAGGGGTGAATCCTATGGCAGGTTGTATTCCGGCCTTAATCCAGCTTCCGTTTATGTACGCCTCGTTCCAGTTTTTCCCTTCGGCTATCGAGTTGCGTCAGAAAGGATTCTTATGGGCTGAAGATTTGTCCTCTTTCGATGAAATCGCAAAATTGCCTTTCCGTATACCGGTATACGGTGATCATATCAGTTTGTTCCCGATATTGGCTTCTATCGCTATTTTCTTCTACATGAAAATGACTTCCGGAGATCAGGCTATGTCGCAACCACCTCAGGAAGGTATGCCTGATATGGGTAAAATCATGAAGATTATGATTTATTTGTCGCCTGTAATGATGTTATTGTTCTTCAATAACTATGGTTCAGGATTGAGTTTGTATAACTTTATTTCTAATTTGATTACTATCGGTATTATGTTGGTAATTAAGAAATACTTTATCGACAGCGATAAAATCCACGCTCAAATTCAGGAAAATAAAGCTAAGCCAAAATCTGAAGGAAAGTTCCAAAGAAAGATGAGAGAAATGATGGAACAAGCCGAAGAACAGAAAAAGCTTCAAAACAAGAAAAAGTAACTAGATTATATCCATAAAAAAAAGCGCAGTAGAAACTGCGCTTTTTCTTTTCCATAGCAATTTGTTATTATAGTGCAGGCTGAAGCACTCTGTTGACTCCATGGATTACTCCATTAGAAGCTTGAATGTCAGCTTGGAAAACTCTTGATAAATTATTGGCTGTGTCACGAATGTCAACAGTACCTGTTCCAAGAATTACAGTTACATTTTGAACCGGACTTGTGAACATAGGAACGATTTGATTATTTGATAATTGACTTGAACGAACATTTCCGGCTGTAGTAACATGGTATTGTAATACTTTAGTAACTTGAGCTGTGCTTGCTCCATTAGCAAAACCACCAGTTCCTAAAGCCGTTGCAAATGCGGCATTGTTAGGGGCAAAAAGAGTAGCAGGAGCTGATGCTGTAAGTCCGGATAAAGCCGATAAAACAGCCGCTTGGTCAGCACTTGTTACTACAGTTTGCAAAGTTTCAAATTCAGGATTGTCAACCACGTGGTCTACTAAAGTTGGGATTTGAATAACTCTGTTTACAATGTGAATCACACCGTTACTGGCATCAACATCTGCAGTTGAAACCACCGCTCCTTTGCTGTCCACGCCACCATTTAAAGTTACCGTTGAACCCGATTTTTGTACAAACATACTTATGGTAGGTGCATTTGCAGTTGAGTTGATAGGGGACAAGGTTGAAACATAAGTGGCAGCAGGAATGTCTGTGCTTTTAATTTCGTTCGACACTACATGGTTCAATAGAATTGCTTTCAATACATCTGCATTAACGTTATCAACAGTTACACCGGAGCCTAAGGAGGCAAAAAATGTTTGGAATGCAGCATTGGTTGGTGCAAATACTGTAAACTGCGCGGTACCGTCTAATGTTGCAGTTAATCCGGTACGGTTTAGTGCCGTAACTAACGTAGAGAATTCTGCGTTTCCTGCTGCAATTTCTGCAATAGTTTGTTGTTGTGGTGTGTTGTTGTCATCATCGCTGCAAGACAACATCGTTAAAGCAATACATGCTAAAGACATTTTTTTGATTAGATTTTTCATAATAATTTTTTGTTTAATGTTTCGGCTAAATTACGAAACATTGTTTAACAAAAACCAAGAAAAGATAAACAAAACTTAAATTTATAAATACTTTAACAGTTTTGTTTAATTTTTTAAACAGCCTCTTTTTTAGGGTATTGTCTGTTGATATATATTTTCAGCTATTTTACTGATGTTATTTCTATCAGAAAAAGTTAAACAAAACCAGCTTGTTTTTTTAAAAAAAAATTAACAATTCAATCGTAATAAAGTCTACTGTTTTTCCGTTAAAGGAATTAGCATAAATTTGTACCGATTTATAACACTTCAATTAAACCTTACTTTTATGAAATACATCTTCCTTTTTTTGCTTTCCGGTGTTTTTGCCCTGGCGCAGGATTACAATAAACTAGACGAAAACGGTAAAAAACACGGATTGTGGAAAGGTTTTTATGAAGAATCAAAACGATTGCGCTATGAAGGCACTTTTGAGCACGGTAAAGAAGTCGGCTTATTTAAGTTTTTTGATGATACTAAAGCTGCAACAGTTATAGCTACCCGTGAATTCAATGACAATGACAACTCTTGCTATACTATCTTTTTCAACCAAAAGAACAATAAAGTCAGTGAAGGAAAAGTGGTGAACAAACAGTTTGAAGGCGAATGGAAATACTACCATGAAAACTCTCCTCAAGTCATGACTTTGGAATATTACTCCAACGGAAAATTGAACGGCGTTCGCAAAGTTTTTTACAAAAGCGGCGTTATAGCTGAAGAAACTACCTATAAAGACGGAGTGAAAGAAGGTTTGTATAAAAGTTATGCCGAAAACGGAATCGTACTGGAAGAAAGCAATTTTAAAAACGGATTGTACGATGGCATGGCTACCTACCGAACGGCCACCAATGAGTTGTCTTCTCAAGGCGTTTTTAAGAGCGGTAAGAAAGTAGGGATTTGGAAAATTCTTGAAAAAGGCAAGCTCAAAGAGGTTAATATGGACAAACAACGTCGCAAATTCCAAAAAAGAGTTAAACCGCTAGAAGAAAACTAAATATTCGCCTAATTTTGCAACAAATTTTTTTACCCATGAAAAGAGTTGTTGTCGGATTATCGGGCGGAGTAGATTCCAGTGTCGCGGCTTATTTGCTTAAAGAGCAAGGTTACGAGGTAATCGGTCTTTTTATGAAGAATTGGCACGACGATTCGGTGACCATTTCCAACGAATGCCCCTGGTTGGAAGACAGTAACGATGCCCTTTTGGTAGCCGAAAAACTCGGCATTCCTTTTCAAACGGTTGATTTAAGCGAACAATACAAAGAAAAGATTGTCGACTACATGTTCAAAGAATACGAACAAGGTCGGACTCCAAATCCTGATGTGTTGTGTAACCGTGAAATAAAATTTGATGTCTTCATGAACATCGCACTCAGTTTAGGTGCCGATTATGTAGCAACCGGTCATTATTGTCGCAAAGGAGAAATCGAAGTCAACGGTCTGCCCATTTACCAATTGCTCGCAGGCAAAGACGGAAACAAAGACCAATCGTATTTTCTTTGTCAATTATCGCAAGAACAATTGGCCAAAGCCCTTTTTCCTATAGGTGAATTAACCAAACCCGAAGTGCGTGACATTGCCATGCAATTGGATTTGGTAACCGCTGAGAAAAAAGATTCTCAAGGCCTGTGTTTTATTGGTAAAGTACGTTTGCCTGAATTCTTGCAACAACAACTACAACCCAAAGAAGGATTAATCTATGAAGTGGCGTCAGAAAGTCCGATTTACAGCCAAGAAACTCCGGTTTTCGAATCTTTGGAAGAACAATTAGAGCATCAGGCAAAAGGCATTACTTATGTGCCAGAATATGGAAAGATAGTTGGGAAGCACCAAGGTGCTCATTATTTTACAATCGGTCAAAGGAAAGGCTTGAATGTTGGCGGCACCAAAGAAGCGTTATTCATCATTGCAACCGATGTTAAAACCAATGCAATCTACACAGGGCAAGGACAAAATCATCCGGGTTTATTTAGAAAAGTATTACGGGTTCAGCCTTCTGAAATTCATTGGATTAGAGAGGATTTAGTCTTGAAAACAGGTGAAAAAATGGAAGTAATGGCTCGTATTCGTTATCGTCAAGCTTTACAAAAAGCTACCCTTTATCAATTTGAAAGTGGTTTGTATGTGGCTTTCGAAGAACCGCAATCGGCCATAACGGAAGGTCAGTTTGTAGCTTGGAATATCGGAGATGAATTAGTAGGTTCGGGAGTAATTTCATAAATTAGCACTTTACTAAAGGTAAAGCGCTATGAAAAAATTTTACTTTTTTACTTTTTTATGGCTGACAACTGTCAGTTTTGCACAAGAAGATGCTTGGGTGTACTTCAACAACAAACCCAATGCACAATATTATTTTGATAATCCATTGGAAATGCTTTCGCAAAGAGCGTTGAACAGAAGAATTAATCAAAATATTGCTTTAGATATTAAAGATGTGCCTATTCACCAACCTTATGTGGATCAAATTGATGCTACTTCGGGTATAGAGGTAAAGGCCAAATCTAAATGGATGAATGCTGTGCACGTTAGAGGAAGTTTGTCGGATATCAATAATTTGATTGCCATTGAGTTTGTGGACCATATCGAGTTTGCCGACAGAAGTTTAAACGTTTCAGACAGATACCAAGCGTCCAATAGAACGAGCCTTTTTTCGAGTGTTAATAAAGCACTTGATACCCAAATTACTTTTGCTTACGGGACTTCTGCCAATCAGGCGCAAATGCTCAATGCCCATGTTTTACACCAACAAGAATTTACAGGTGCCGGTAAAATAATTGCGGTTATGGACGCCGGTTTTCCGAATGTTGATGCCGTTCAGCCTTTCCAAAGATTAAGAGATAACAACCAAATTTTGGGCGGTTATAATTTTGTTGGACAGTCAGCTGATTTTTACACTGCTAATTCACACGGCACTATGGTGCTTTCTACCATGGGCGGTTATGTAGAAAACCAATTGATAGGAACGGCTCCGGATGCTAAATACTATTTGTTTGTTACTGAAGATGTGGCTGCTGAAAATCCGGTGGAAGAGAGTTATTGGGTTGAAGCGGCTGAAATGGCCGACAGCCTCGGAGCTGATGTAATCAATACTTCTTTGGGGTATTTCGGATACGATAATCCAAACTACAGTTATACTTACGCCAATATGGATGGCGTAACTTCTTTTATTTCGAGAGGAACCAATGTGGCATTTAGCCGAGGGATGATTTGTGTCTCCAGTGCCGGTAATTCGGGTTCAAGTCCTAATCCATACATTGCTGTTCCTGCCGATGCTTTGCATGGATTTGCGATAGGAGCTGTTAAGCCGGATGAAACTTATGCAACATTCAGTTCAATCGGCCCTTCATTTGATCAAAGAGTCAAACCTGATGTTATGGCACAAGGGCAAAATGCGATTGTATCCGGCATAAACGGAACAATTGGAGCGGCTAATGGGACTTCGTTTTCAGGACCTATTATGGCGGGTGCTATTGCCAGTTTTTGGCAGGCTATTCCCTGGGCGACCAACCAGCAAGTGCTCGATTTTGTGAAGCAATCGGCAGATCGATATAGTAATCCTACGGCTCAGTTTGGGTATGGAATACCGGATTTTCAATCGGCTTTAACTATTGCCCAACTTTCAGTTACGACTAATGAAGCAGAACGGTTTATGATTTACCCGAATCCGGCTTCAACGCATTTGAAAATTGCTTTTCCGAATGGTTTTACTTCAGCTACGATCGCAATCTATAACAATTTAGGTCAGCTGATAAAACAACAAAGTATCGATATTGATGCTGTTGTTAATTTAGAAGGCTTAGCTAAAGGAGTTTACCACTACAGTATTAAAAATCAAGATTTTCTGCAAACCGGTAAATTGATGAAGAATTAAATATAAGTTATTGTTATAAAATGAATCAAATCACCCAACTTTTCAATATCAAATATCCAATTATTCAAGGCGGAATGATTTGGAACAGCGGCTACAAGTTAGCCAGTGCAGTTAGCAATGCCGGCGGATTAGGGTTGATAGGGGCAGGCTCAATGTATCCCGATGTATTGCGAGAGCACATACAAAAATGTAAAGCAGCAACTGACAAACCTTTTGGGGTGAACGTGCCAATGCTGTATCCAAACATAGAGGAGATCATTCAAATCATAATAGAGGAAGGTGTGAAGATTGTTTTTACTTCTGCCGGAAATCCGAAAACTTGGACCGGTCATTTAA
>JBIIXM010000034.1:0-9747 GCA_044338435.1 Flavobacterium sp.
AAAATAACGCAAGCCAATAGTCTCCAAACCATAAGTTTTAGCAAAAATATCGGCGTATAACTCGTTAACGTATTTGGTGATGGCGTAAGGCGAAAGCGGTTTACCAATAGTCTCTTCTACTTTCGGCAAACTTTCCGAATCCCCATAGGTGGAAGAGCTGGCAGCATACACAAAGCGTTTCACTCCCGCATCTCTTGAGGCAACCAACATGTTCAAAAAGCCACTTACATTTACCTCGTTGCTGGTAATAGGATCGTTGATGGAACGCGGCACCGAACCGAGAGCGGCTTGGTGTAATACGTAATCAATATCGGCAACTGCTTTTCTACAAGTCTCTAAATCTCTGATATCGCCTTCCAGCAAAGTAAAATTATCATTACTCAAAAAAGGGGCAATATTATAACGATGTCCGGTGGCAAAATTATCCAAACAGGTCACGCGATACCCTTTTTGCAAAAAGTACTCGCAAAGATTAGAACCGATAAAACCGGCACCTCCGGTAATCAAAACCGATTTAGATACTGCGCTCATGTTTTATTTCTTGAATAATTTATATTTCAACTTGGCTAAAAATCCTCTTGGCTCATCATCTTCGTGGTACCCGTTGGAATATCCATAGCCGTAACCATAACCGTAACCATAACCGTAACCATAACCGGTACCGTATTTGGCTTTGTTCTCATAACCGTTAAATACGATGCTGATGTTGTTTAACTCTCCTCGCTTGGTTCGGTTATTCAGCAACGTCAACATTTCTTTTTTGGTGAAATTTTGCCTTACAATATATAGCGTAACATCGCTGTATTGCGCTAGTTCCAAAGCATCTGACACCAATCCTACCGGTGGCGTATCCAAAATGATATAATCGTATTCCTTTTTCAAGATAGCAATCATATCTTTCATGGTTTCACCCATAATCAACTCAGAAGGATTTGGCGGAATCGGGCCAGAAGTAATAACATCCAAGTACGGTATGTGTGTTTTTTGAATAACTTCATCCAAATCTTTTTGCCCGATTAAATAGTTCACCGCACCAATGTCATTTCGAATATTAAAATCGTCAAAGATTTTCGGTTTGCGCAAGTCAAGTCCGAGTATAATGGTTTTCTTTTCACTCAAAGCAAACACTGTAGCGATGTTGATAGAACAAAAAGTTTTTCCTTCCCCGCTGACAGAGGAAGTCAACATTAGCGTTTTGGCACCTTCCGAACTTTGCTTTTTGTATAAAAATTGCAACGAAGAACGAATCGCACGGAAAGACTCTGATAGTGCCGATTTCGGTCGCTCAAAAACAGACAAATTGGATTCGGTATGCTTCACTCCTACTATACCGATAATCGGAATTTGCGTAATTGTCGAAATATCATCAATATTTTGAATTGAGTTGCTGATGAAGAAGATAAAGAATACTATCACCAAGGGAATAAACAAACCGATAAAAAACGCCAACACATAGTTAACCGCTGTTTTTGGTCCTAATAATCCGCCACCGACATCTTTAGCCGGATCAATAAACTGAATATCGGATAAGTTAGCCGCTTTCACGATAGAGGCTTCACTTCTCTTTTGCAAGTAGGTATTGTAAATGTTACTACTCAAATCGTACTTGCGCGATATGTTCAAATAAGCTTGGTTGGTTTCGGGTAATTTTTTAACCTCGCCTTCTAACTGACTGAGTTTGGTGTCAACTTGTCGCAGGTCGTATTGTAAAGCATTTTTAAGTGAATTGGCATTTTCCAACAACACTTTTTTAACCGACATGATTTCATTATCAACGCGCTCATAAAAGATGTTTCCTTTGGCGGAATACACCATATTTGAGCGTTCAATTGACAATGAAATTAATTTGGCTACATTGTTAACGATGTTCGGTTCATCAATTCCGGCTACAGTAGGCGCGGGTAATTTGGAAAAATCAACGCTGCCGTTTAAGTACGTTTTCAAGGCATTCAAATAGGCCAACTTGCGCTCTACATCTTGCTTTTTGATATCGCTTTCCGTTAATAATTGCTTGAAATTGGCACCTTTATCTTCAATATCAAGTATGTTGTTTTTGCGACTGAAATCTTTGAGGTCTTCTCCGGAATCTTTGAGCTCACCTTCCATTTTTAGCAAGGTTTCATCAATGAAGGCGATGGTGTTATCGGCAAATTTATTTTTTTGTTCTAATTGGCGTTCAATTAATTTTAAAACAGTAGCATTCAGGTAGTCTACCATTCGCTCTTTGTTAGTACCTTGCATACCCAAACGGATAATAGAACCGGCTCTGACATCAATTTCGACTTCTAAACCTTTGTAGGTGGTTACCGTTTCATCAAATGAATTGAATCGGATCAAAACTTCTTTTCCGATAAAATCCTTAGGCATCTTGGTCAGTTCTAACTTCCAATTCAAAAACGGCAAATTAACTTGCTGTCCGACACGGTATTTCTTTACGATTTCCGTTTCAAAAACCGGAATACTGGACACTGAATTGTCTGCATATTTAATAACACTCGTTGTGTTAGAAGGAATCGAAACTGCAATTTGATAGGTATCGGGAGAAGTAAGCTTGACTTTGATGAACTGCTCATACAATTGCTCTTTCGTTTTATCGATGGTAATTTTAAACGGTACTTGGCCGTAAACGTCCTTGAGGTAATAATCAGTTTTAACTAAATAATCGGTGTAAAACTGTAGCTTATCAACTACCAATTCGTTGTGTGATCTTGATTTCAGAGTAGTAGAAATCATCTGTACTTTATCTGATGAACCTCCCCAATTGAAAATCAAACTCGTGTTTGAAGTAAAAAACGGATTGTTCTCTTCCTTAACTGCAATAGTAGTAGCAATTCCGAAGATTTTCTGTTTGCGTACATTAACCTGATGCGCTATAGAAAACGTCACGATTAACGATACTAAAAACCATTTCCAATAACTGACTATCTTGATTAGAAAACTCTTAAAATCAAAGCTATTTTGTTTTTCGAAAAAAGAAAAATCCTTTATATCCAGCATGACTTGAGCATTTAATTTTTAAGTAATAAGAAAGTCGTTGTAGCCAATGACAAGAGGGTAATGACCGTGGATAAGGATTCAATACCTGTTTTACCGGTACCCCAAGTTTTTTGTTTTACCGGATTAATCAAAATGTAATCATTGGGTTGCAAGTTAAAAGCCGGAGAATTAATAGCATTAGCATCAGTTAAATCAACTGAAAACGTTTCATTGCCGGTAGCATTTCTTCTGATTACTTTCACATTTTTACGATCGCCTGTGATGGCGATATCGCCGGCATTAGCCACTGCTTCCATTAAGTTAACGCGATCTTGATACAACACTTTAGTTCCGGGTGTATTGACTTCGCCATTGATGGTGTAACGAAAACCGGCTAATTTCACAACCGCAAAAATACCGGCTTGTTTATTGAAATATTCTTTCAACAATCGCCCTTCAATAATAGTTGTAACTTCCTCTATGGTTCGCCCTAAAACGTTTACTTCTCCTAAAATCGGTAGTCTTATGTTACCGTGATCATCTACAGAATAGCCGTTAAAATAGTTACTTAACTCGTTTCCACCGGTGGCTGATTGGGTTTGTGCCGTTACATTGAAAATATCTACCAGTTCGGGATCAATCGCCTTAATTTTAATGTTTAAGATGTCGTTGATTTGTAGCCTGTATGGTTTAAATGCAACCGGTTCAACGGGCTGACTGTCAGTACTTTTATTTTTTTCCTGCAGATAAATTAAGTCTTTAGAAGGGATACAAGAAGTAAAAAAGAAACTGAATAATAAGAGAATATATAGGGTGAATCTGTTCATTACCTTAATAAAAAAAATTGCAAACAAAGATAGTTTTTCAATTCTAAATACAAAAAATGTAGCGTATTTTATTTTGCTATATATTTTTAATCGAATTCTCAAACGGAATCCTGTGTAAAATACTGCGTCCCAAGGTAACTTCATCGGCGTACTCTAACTCGTCGCCAACGGCTATTCCACGGGCAATGGCAGAGATTTTTACCTCTAAATCTTTGACTTGTTTAAAGATATAAAAATTGGTAGTATCGCCTTCCATAGTTGAACTTAAAGCAAAGATTAACTCCTCAACTTGTCCGGTTCTTACTTTTTCAACTAACGAACTGATAGTTAACTGGCTGGGGCCAATCCCGTCTATCGGGGAAATCTTCCCGCCTAAAACGTGGTATATCCCTTTGAATTGGTTGGTGTTTTCGATGGCCATTACGTCGCGAACATCTTCAACAACACAAATGATTTTGTGGTTTCGGGATGGATTACTGCAAATTTCGCAGACTTCCACATCTGAGATGTTGTGACACGATTTACAAAACTTAATTTCCTCACGCATAGCCGTTAAGGCTTGTGTCAGAAACTGGGTTTGCTCTGTCGGTTGTTTCAGCAAATGCAATACCAACCGTAAAGCAGTTCGCTTCCCTATTCCGGGCAATTGCGCCATTTCGTTGACGGCTCTTTCTAACAATTTTGACGAAAATTCCATGTGACAAAAGTAGTTATTTTAATGAATTAATATAGCTATAATTCAATGTAGCGATGAATTAATAGAGTGATGAATCAATGTAATAATTTGGCTTTGAATTATTAACATTGCTGTAGTATTCCATTAAGCAATTGTTACATTAATTTTGTATTTTGGCTCACTGTAAAACCAAACTTATGACACCAACCACCATATTGATTATCATTATCATCTACTTCGGAATACTGCTTTTGGTTTCTAATTTAGTTAGCAAAAAAAGTGCCGACAACGATACTTTTTTCAAAGCTAATAAAAACTCCAAATGGTATTTAGTGGCTTTCGGTATGATTGGCACCGCACTGTCCGGGGTGACTTTTATCTCGGTTCCGGGTGAAGTTGGCAATCCCGATTTGCAGTTCAAATACTTTCAATTTGTGCTGGGCAATGCCATTGGTTTTTTAATCATTGCTAAGGTTTTGCTGCCGTTGTATTACCGCATGAACCTGACTTCGATTTACGGTTATATCGAACAGCGCTTAGGTACTGTGAGTTATAAAACCGCAGCTTCTATCTTTTTAATCAGTCGCACTATTGGTTCGGCTTTCCGATTGTATTTGGTAGTGATTGTCTTGCAACGCTATGTCTTTGATGCCTTTGACGTGCCGTTTGCGCTTACTGTACTGATTTCTTTAGGATTAATCTTCGCATACACCTACCGTGGCGGATTAAAAACGATTATCATTACCGATACGCTACAAACGTTTTTCTTAGTGTCATCGGTGTTTTTGACGATTATTTTTATTTGCCAAAGTTTAGACTTGTCGCTACTTCAGGCTTTTGAAACGGTAAAAGAAAGCAACTATTCTAAAATTTTCTTTTTCGAAGATTATTTGAAAGGGAATTATTTCTGGAAACAAGTCCTTGGCGGCATCTTTGTAACAATTGCAATGGTTGGTTTGGACCAGGATTTAATGCAGAAAAACCTCAGCTGTAAAAACATAGGCGAAGCCCAAAAAAACATGTTTACTTTCACCGGTATTTTTGTGCTGATTAATATCTTCTTTTTGAGCGTTGGTGCCTTGTTGTACTTGTATGCCGAGAAAAACGGAATTGCGGTTCCGATGGTTGATGGTGTGGCGCGCACCGATTTATTGTTCCCTGAAATTGCATTCAATCATTTAACGATAGTGCCGGCCGTGGTGTTTTTATTAGGCTTAACCGCAGCGACTTTTGCCACAACCGATAGTGCCTTAACTGCCTTAACAACCTCATTTTGTGTAGACTTTTTAGGCATGGACAAAGCCGAAAACCAAAACAAATCCAATGTGGTTAGAACACGTCATTTGGTGCATTTGGGCTTTTCGTTTTTGATGTTTTTGGTGATTGTTTTCTTTAATGCAGTGAACGATGCCTCGGTGGTGAAAATGATTTTTAAAATTGCGTCTTATACTTATGGTCCATTGTTAGGCTTGTATGCCTTTGGCTTGTTTGTTAAAACCAAAACGGTACACGACAAATTAGTGCCGATAGTTTGTATAGCAGCACCGGCCATTTGTTTCTTTATCAGCAAATACTCAGCAGAATTGCTGGGCAATTATGTGTTGGATAACGAGCTGATTATCGTGAACGGTTTGATTACATTTATCGGATTGTGGCTGATTAGCAAACCGGCGACGGAAAATACCCGATACTAAAATGGATTCCTCTATAGCCCTGATTCCTTCGGCAGTCGCTTCACTCGTGTGGAGCTAGCTACCACGTAGCGCGGAAAGCAGGAACACGGATTCCAAAGCAGCCCAAACCATTGCTTCGCCAATTCATTTCACTCGTGCCGCTTCAAACCTTTTCTGACGCTAAAAATCGGATTTAATACTGATTCGTAGCCAACAAAACCAATGTACAAGCAACCTCTACCTTAATGCCGTTGCCTTGCAGCAATTGGTAAAACTCAGGGTTTTCAGTGCCGGGATTGAAGATGACGCGTTTGGGTTTAGTCTCGATGATGTAGTTGTAATAATCGCGTTGGCGTAACGGATTGAGGTACAACGTTACGGTATCGATATTCTTCAAAGGAATAGTTTTAGTGTGTATTTTTACACCGGCCACTTCACCGGTTTTTTGTCCGATGGCCAGAACAGCATGTCCTTTTTCAGTCAGTTTTTCAATGGCTTTATAAGCGTAGCGCTCCGGATTGGTACTGGCGCCGAGCACCAGTGTTTTCTTATTTTTCATTGGGTAAATTTAAGGAATAATGTTTTTAAATTAACACGCACTTTGATTCTTTATCTATCTTTGTGGCGATACAAACATTATAGTCATGGAAATTTTTTTGAATACTTTTTTTGTGTTGTTGGGTGCTTTATTTTCGGTATTGAACCCGATAGGCGTTATTCCGTTTTTTGTGGGTTTGACCCAAGATTATGAGAAAGCCGAACGCTCTCGAGTGTCGCTGATGACCGCTATTAACGTTTGTATTATTTTATTGATTTCCTTTTTTGTGGGCGAATACGTGTTGAGTTTCTTCGGCATTACCATTTCGGCCTTGCGCATTGCCGGCGGGATTTTGATTGCCAGCTCCGGATTTGGTTTGCTCAATGCCAATCCGAAAAAACGAAAAGGTATCAGCAAAGAAGTGGAAGAGGATTTACAACACCGAAGCTCCATTTCGTTGACACCATTGGCTATGCCGATGTTGGCCGGTCCGGGCTCGATTTCATTGTTGATTGCTTTTAACCAAGACCACCATTCTACGCCTGAAATTTTGTCTTCAGTCTTCTCGATTGTTATCGTATCATTGTTAATTTTTTTGATTTTGAGAAGCGCTCATTATTTGGCGAAATACCTTGGTGCTTCCGGGATTGTAGCGATTTCCAGAATTGTCGGCTTCCTGACGGTGGCTATCGGAATTCAGTACATTATCAGTGCTGTTTTGAGTATCATCAGAGGGATATGATGAATTGTGAATGATGAATTGTGAATGATGAATTGTGAATGATGAATTTATAAAAAAAGCCCAAAATCGATTTGATTTTGGGCTTTTTATTTAAGTACTATTTTGAATAGGCTTTCGGCAGGAAAATTTCGGCCATCATACAACGCGCGCTGCCGCCGCCACAAGCTTCGATAGTATCTAAACTGGAATGGATGATTTCTACATGGGCTTCCAATTGGGCCAATTGTTTTTTGGTTAGGCTTTTATAGGCCGACTCGCTCATCACCAAATACCTTTTATCATCTTTCCCTTTGACTTCTAACATATTTCCGGCAAAATTATTGACTTGCTCTTCGGTAATTAAAACAACTTCTTTATCGTCACCACGCAGGCTGTCTAGCACCATTTTGCGTTCTTTTTTGTCGTCGATACAGTCGGCACAAATTACCGCAAAAGTATCGCCTAAGGTCAGCATAACATTGGTGTGATAAATTTGTTTTCTTTCGCCATTGACGGTTTGAAAGGCTTCAAAAATTACGGGTGTGAATTCGAAATCTTCGCAAAACTCAATCATCAATTCCTCATCAGCACGAGGCGAAAGCGCGCAGTAGGCTTTTCCGTTTTCGCGGTCTAACAACAAACTTCCGGTACCTTCGAGGAACACATTGTCTTCTTCGGCCAACGTATAGTCCATAATTTCGTTAATCACAAAACCTTCTTCTTCCAAGATATCCAAAATGTCTTCTCGGCGTTCAGCACGGCGGTTTTCGGCAAACATCGGGTACAAAACTACATCGCCGTTCTCGTGAAAAGAAATCCAGTTGTTAGGAAAAATACTGTCGGGTGTATTCGGATCTAGAGTGTCGTCTACTACAATAACCTGTACACCGGCTTTTCGCAGTTTGGCCACAAAAGCATCAAATTCGGCTTGTGCTTTAGCGTTTACGGTTTCCGGTAATAAACCGTCGAGTACTTTTTGGTAATAATTGTTAACCGCTGTTTGTTCGTTCATACGAAACGCTACCGGGCGAATCATCAGTATGGAGTTGGTTGTTTGTTTCATTTTCTTGGTTGCATGTTATATGTTGTAAGTTGTAGGTCTTAATACTTCGTAAAGATTAGGTTTTCCAATTTTGTTCGACATATTTGATAAAACTGAAAATTTTTGCACTAAGTTCATTGTATCTGATTATTAAATCTTCCAAATTTTCAATTGTTCCAAAGTATAGATGATTTATCTTTTCCAAATGATTAACAGTTTCCAAACAACTTGACCATGAAAAAGTTAAGAATCTAATGAATTCTGCTTTATAAGATTTCCTACCATAACCTTCAACAATATTAGTCACAACAGTATCTGAAGACCTTCTTAATTGACTTCCCAATTCATATAATTCATATTTGGGAAGTTTCAAAGAAGCAGGATGAACAATATAAAAAAGTTCTAAACTAATCTTGTAAATATCTAAATCCTTATAACTACTCATAAAATTCTTTTCAACTTATAACCTAGAACTTAGAACAAATTTAATCTCTGATTAAAGGCAAAGTCGAGCATCTCAGTAAGCCTTCCTGCTTGGCAATTTCTGCGTATGGAATTTCTTCTACTATAAAATCGTTCTTGCGAAGCCACTGGTTTAATCGTGTAAAGTTGCGTTCCGAAACCACTACGTTTTCATCGATAGAAAACACATTGGAATTCATGTGGTACATTTCGTCACGAGTGATATGGAATAAGTTTTCTTTACCGAATAATTTCACCAAGAAAACATAATCCGATTCCTCGCGGAAACCACTTTTATAAATGATGCCTTTGTTTTTGCCCACCGGTTGGAAGCAACAATCTAGGTGCAAGGCATTATCGCGGGCTTCGAGTTTGGATTTCACCAAATCAAATGCTTTGACTTTTTTATGCGGAAATAATGCTTTGATGTAATTCACGCCCTGCATATTGGTTCTGGCCGTAATGTAGTCTTTGTAATCGGAGCCTTTGTACGTTCCTATAAAGATGTAATCGTTCCACAACATAACATCTCCGCCTTCTATATGGACTTCTTCAGGTGGACGAACCACTTTTTTCGGATCTATTTGGTCGATAACGTATTGGATGGCATCGAGTTCGCGTTCTCTGTCGGGCAAAATATTGGCTTTGATGAACACGTCGTCGATTACAAAACCGATATCTCTTGTAAAGATTTGGTTGTAGTTTTCAATCATCTTCGGACGAAAAACCTGTACATCATATTTTTGAAATACTTGGTTGAAGGCTTCCATTAACCAAGTACATCATATTTTTGAAATACTTGGTTGAAGGCTTCCATTTCTTTGACCATATC
>JBIIXM010000035.1:0-9629 GCA_044338435.1 Flavobacterium sp.
GGCTTTCTTGGCGTTTTTCATTTACACTTCGGCAGAAAATCCTAGTGAAAAACTCAAACTCCTGAGTGTATTACTATTGTTTGCTACCTACATTAAAATAACAGCGTTTGTTCTTTTGCTTTTGCCGATTATCGTTTGGATCAAACATTACAAACAAATCAACAACCAACTCATTACCATCCGATTGCTCGCTGGATTGGTATTATTTCTGTTTATGATTAAAAACAGTATACTGACGGGTTATCCTTTGTATCCGCTGACATTCTTAGCTTATTCCGATGTAGATTATACAGTACCGAAAGACATCCTATCGTATTTTTTCAGTAACGACATGATGCATTCTTTTTATTTACCGTTTGGCACTTTCGAACAAGCTTCATTGTTGGACATTTTGAAGCAATACTTTTGGCTAAACGGAATTGATAGTCTTATTGGAATTACTACAATAGTATTACTAATCATAACACCATTTATCCTCAAAAAATATTATCCGAGACAAGGATTAACCTATGTTTATTGGGTATTTATTGTACTTCTAATTTTGCTGATAATGAGTTCACCACAGTACCGATTTTATGTGTATTTCACCATTTTCTTCGGATTGTTAGTGGTTGCTTTGCTGTTGTCTAAAGAAAAAATAATTTTGTCCGTGTTGGGTTTAAGTTGCCTTGGTTGTGCTGTTTTAGTTTTAGTTCCGATGTCGTTCGATAGCTTGACTAACAATACTATGCTAATGCAAAACAACGCATTTGAAGCAGAGAATCTTATTTTTCCGAAACCAAACAGTAAGAGCAACATCGCATACACCACCGAAACCAAAGGCAATTTAAACTACAATACACCGCAAAACACCGAATTGTTCTGGATAACCGGAAATGGTGCTTTACCAACGGTCAGCAAAGCACAATTGGATTATTTCCAAACTTATTTTCACGTGATTCCGCAAAGGCGTGGTCAAACCTTAAGTGAAGGCTTTAAAGCTCAAAAAGTAAAATGACATGACTAAATCAGAACTCAAAGATTTTTTAGACGAGAAAGTCGCGCTTTACAACAATCCTAAATTCATAGAAAGCGATCCGATTCAGATTCCGCATCAATATACCTTAAAAGAAGATATAGAAATTGCCGCTTTTCTAACAGCAACCATCGCTTGGGGCAATCGCAAAATGATTATCAATAATGCCAAACGGATGATGGATTTGATGGGCAATTCGCCTTACGACTTCGTCATGAATCATAAGGAACATCACTTAGAAAACCTGATAATATTTGTGCACCGAACCTTTAACGGGATAGATTTTAAAACTTTTGTTATTGGTTTACAACAATTGTATCAGAATCACGGTGGTTTGGAACATTTTTTTACCCAGCATCAGGAATCCGATTCCATGCAAAATGCTATTGCTGCTTTCAAAAAACAGTTCTTCTCTGTGTCGCATTTACCTCGAACTACTAAGCATATTTCAGATCCGACAAAAGGTTCTGCTGCCAAACGTATCAATATGTATTTGCGATGGATGATTCGAAAAGACAACAATGGCGTTGATTTTGGGTTGTGGCAAAACATTCCTACTTCCGTTTTATCTTGTCCGCTCGATGTCCATTCCGGAAATGTGGCTCGGAAATTAGGTTTGCTTACCCGCAAACAAAACGATGGCAAGGCATTAGCCGAGTTAGATAATTCGCTCCGAGAACTAGATCCTATAGATCCGGTGAAATACGATTTTGCCTTATTTGGCTTAGGCGTTTTCGAAGGCTTTTAAGGTTTATTTTCAATTCCGTACCTTTGCCCGAAATTCACTAAGCCATGAGCACTTTCGAGCTATTCAATCTTCCGAAATCATTACAAAAAGCCGTTGACGAATTAGGGTTAACTACACCAACACCCATTCAGGAACGTGCCTTTCCAGTAATTATGTCGGGACGCGATGTGATGGGAATTGCCCAAACCGGTACCGGAAAAACTTTTGCGTATCTGTTACCTATACTAAAACAATGGAAATTTGCTGCTACCGATACGCCCAGAGTCGTTATCATAGTGCCAACCCGTGAATTGGTAGTACAAGTCGCCTCCGAAGTTGAAAAACTCAGCCAATACATGTCCGTTCGTACCTTGGGCGTTTACGGAGGTGTGAACATCAATACGCAGAAAAACGCAGTTTATCAAGGTATTGACATTTTAGTCGGTACTCCGGGAAGAATCATGGATTTGGCCTTAGACAATGTGGTTCGCTTTGACAATTTGCAGAAATTAGTCATCGATGAGTTTGATGAGATTCTGAATTTAGGTTTTCGCTTTCAAGTCACTTCCATCCTAACCATGCTCAAAGGCAAACGCCAAAACATCTTATTTTCGGCTACAATGACCGATGACGTGGATGAAATGTTGGAAGAATATTTTGATTTTCCGGAAGAAGTGTCGTTGGCACCAAGCGGAACGCCCTTAGAAAAAATAGACCAATTAGGATACAAAGTGCCTAATTTCCTGACTAAAGTCAATTTTATAGCCGACCTACTTCAAGACGAAGCTTTTGAACGCGTACTGCTTTTTGTGAATAATAAAAAGACGGCCGATTTGTTAGCCGATAAATTGGAAGAAATTTATCCTGAGCAATTTGGGATTATTCACTCTAATAAATCACAGAATTATCGTTTGCAAACGATGGCCAATTTCAGAGCCGGTGAAATCAGAGGTATAGTTACGACCGATGTTATGGCGCGTGGTTTGGATATATCAGATATTACGCATGTCATCAACGTAGAGTTTCCGGAAGTTCCCGAACAATACATTCACCGTATCGGTAGAACCGGTCGTGCGGATAAATCGGGTATTGCCATAAGTTTGATTAGTCCGAGAGAAGAAGAAGTCATGATTGAAGCCGAAATGTTGATGGAAAAGGAAATCGAATTCCTCGAATTACCGGATACTATTGTCATAGCCGAACGCTTATTGGAGTTTGAAAAAGACAAGCAAAAGAAAATGAAATTCTTGTTGAAGAAACCCAAATTAGAAGGCGGCGCTTCATTTCATGAAAAGAAAGAGAAGAACAAAAAAGTCAACTTAGGCGGACCATCGAAAACCAAAAAGAAGACTAGTTCATCGGTGAATCGGAACATATTGAAAAACCGAGCGGCCAAACGTAAAAAGAAATAAAAGTACCGCTAAAATTGTCTTAAACACTTAGGTAAAATCATAAAAAGTGCTATTTTTGATAAACTTTTACTAAATGCAATTCAAACACCCGGAAATCCTGTATTTTCTCTTCTTATTGGTAATTCCAATTTTGGTGCATTTATTCCAATTGCGACGTTTTAAAAAAGAGTATTTTACCAACGTTCAATTCCTAAAAGAGCTTTCCGTACAAACCCGTAAGAGTTCAACCATCAAAAAATGGTTGTTGCTTTTTACCCGTTTACTGCTACTAACCTGCTTGATTTTGGCTTTTGCACAACCCTTTTTTACTGCTAAAGAAAGTTCAAAAGCGACCAACGAAATGTATATCATTTTAGACAATTCATACAGTATGCAAGCCAAAGGGCAGCAAGGCGAATTGCTCAAACGTGCCGTACAAGAATTACTGGAACACACACCGGAAACTCAAAATTTCTCGTTAATCACCAATTCGGAAACCTTTTGGAATACCGATATCAAATCGATTCAGAAAGAATTACAAGATCTACAATACAGCGCAACGCCTTTCCGTTTAGACAATTTGATCGCTAAAGTTAATGCACGAAAATCGGCTTTCAACAAAGATATAGTAGTAATTACCGATGCCGTTGGTGTACAAGCCAATGAATCGAAGAGTTTCAAAAAAGAAGACAACATCTATTTCATTATTCCGGAAGCCGAACAAAAGAATAATGCTTCAATTGACAGCGTTTACATCCAACAAAACTTAGACAGTTTTTATGAAATCGCCATCAAGTTATCGGCCAATGGCGAAATTTCTTCGTTGCCGATTGCGCTTTACAATCAGACTAAATTGACGGCTAAAACTGTGGTGGATTTTGATGGCGATGCAAAGAGTCAATTGGTCAAATTTACCATTCCGAAAGAAGATTTTCACGGCTATGCTTCAATTACCGATAAAGGTTTGGAGTATGACAACACGTATTACTTCAGTATTTCAAAACCCAGCAAAACCAATGTTATCAGTATAGGTGATAATGAGAAAAGTAATTTCTTAGCGCGAATTTACACGGCAGATGAATTCAACTACACCAATTTCCCGTTGGCGAATTTGGATTATAATTTACTGGAAAAACAAGACGCCATAGTCCTCAATGAATTAAAAGACATACCGCAAGCTTTACAAACTACCTTAAAATCATTTATCAATAAAGGTGGAAATGTGACGGTTATTCCGGCGCAAGAAAGCAATTTAACTACTATGAATGCTTTCTTGTCAAACTTCGGTACCATTCAATTGAAAGCTTTGACTAGTGGTGATAAAAAGGTGACAAAAATCAATTTCAATCACCCCTTGTTTAACAATGTGTTTGAAAAAAAGGTGGATAATTTTCAATATCCTTCTACCAAATCAGCTTTTAGTATTAGTAGCAATACTCCGGCAATATTGACTTACGAAGATCAAAGTGCTTTCTTGACATCTATCAGTAATCCGTTGTCTTCCGTTTATGTTTTTGCAGCACCAATTGCTAAAAGCAATAGTAATTTCCAGAATTCGCCGTTAGTAGTACCGACTTTCTACAATATGGCGCAAAGCACTCAGAAATCGGGCGTGACAGCTTTGACTATAGGCGAAAATCAGCCGTTTGTAGTGGAAACATTATTATCGAAAGATGAAATTTTGACCGTTAAAAACAAAGACGAAAGTTTTATACCGGTGCAACAATTGTTGAATACCAAAGTAAAAATGACATTTGCTGAACAGCCTGTACAAGCCGGAAATTTTGGTATCTTTAACGGAACCAATTCGGTGGAAAACATCAGCTTTAATTACAGTAGAACCGAAAGCAACTTGAGTTTAGCCAATCCTGATATTGCGGTTGGTTATCAAAATAGTGACGATATCGAATCGGTGTTCAACACCATTCAAACCGATAGAACCGATACGCAAATCTGGAAATGGTTTGTGTGGCTCACCCTACTCTTTTTAGTCTTAGAACTACTCATTCAAAAATTTGTCAAATGAACTTAGTTATCCGAAAAGCCAAAATTATTGACCCTAAAAGTCCCTTTCATAACCAAACTGTTGATGTAAAAATTACGAATGGTGTCATTGATGCGATAGGCAATTCGGTCAGTAATGATGCCAATTATCAAGAATTCCAACAAGAAGGTTTACACTTGTCACAAGGTTGGTTTGACACTAGTGTTTCCTTGGGCGAACCCGGATTTGAAGACAGAGAGACCATTGCTAACGGATTAATAGTAGCGGCCAAAAGCGGTTTTACCGGAATTGCGCTTCAACCCAATGCAAATCCAATCATAGACAACCAATCGCAGGTGCATTTTGTCAAACAGAAAGCGGCTGACGCACCTACAAACCTATATCCTATTGGCGCTTTAACCAAAAACAGCGAAGGTAAAGATTTAGCCGAATTATACGATATGAAAAATGCCGGAGCAGTGGCTTTTGGCGATTACGGCAAGAGTTTGTCTAATGCGAATTTGCTGAAAATCGGATTACAATACGTACAGGATTTTGACGGATTGGTAATCGCTTTTGCACAAGATGAAACCATCAAAGGTAATGGTGTAGTCAATGAAGGCGTAGTTTCAACTCGATTAGGATTGAAAGGCATTCCTGATTTAGCCGAAGAATTAATCATCGCTCGTAACTTATTTTTACTCGAATATACCGGAGGAAAATTACACATCCCAACAGTTTCAACGGCCAAATCCGTAGCTTTGATAAAAGAAGCCAAAGCCAAAGGATTGTCGGTGACTTGCAGTGTGGCGGTTCATCATTTAGTATTGACTGATGAGAAATTAGACGGTTTTGATACTCGATATAAAGTCAGCCCACCATTACGCACCGAAGCCGACAGACAAGCCTTATTGACCGGAGTCATAGACAATACTATTGATTGTATTACCAGCGATCACAATCCGATGGATATTGAGCACAAGAAGATGGAATTCGACTTAGCCAAAAACGGAACTATCGGATTAGAAAGTGCTTTCGGAGCGTTATTGACTGTTTTACCTTTGGAAAAAGTAATTGAAAAATTGACTTCCGGTGATACAGTTTTAAATATTGAAAAACAAGTTATTGACATCAATTCAAAAGCGAATTTAAGTCTGTTTGAAATCGACTCTAATTGGACATTTTCGAAAGAGGCAATTTTATCCAAGTCGAAAAATAGTGCCTTATTAGGACAACCTATGCAAGGCAAAGCCTTAGGCATTTACAACAACGGAAAATTAGTTTTAGCATAAAAAATACCAATATGGAAAATCAAGATAAATCAAAAAACACGGCTATAATTGCTTACTTAACTATTATTGGAGCTGTGATTGCTATTTTTATGAATCAGGAAGATAATAAATCAGCTTTTGCTTCCTTCCATATTCGTCAAGCCTTAGGCTTATTTTTATCATTCTTCTTGTTAGGCTATTTTGTGGGTTATGCCGATAGCTGGACTGTAACTTCCGCTTTTTATCTATTCTATTTTATTTTGTGGATTTACGGATTTTTAGGAGCCGTTCAAGGACAAATGAGAGTGTTGCCGGTAGTTGGTGCTTTTTTCCAGAATCTTTTTAAAACATTATAATGGAATTATCGTTATACCATTTGGTCAGAGAACCAAAAATCAAAAAAGAGAAAAACCCTTTACTCCTGTTGCTTCACGGCTATGGCAGTAATGAAGAAGATTTATTTTCATTTGCCTCAGAATTACCCGAAGATTATTATGTGGTCTCGGCTCGTGCGCCATTTGATTTATCTTATGGCAGTTACGCTTGGTATGCCATCAACTTCGATGCGGATGAAAACAAGTTTTCCGATATTGGTCAAGCCCGTGCATCGCGAGATATTATTGCCCGCTTCATAGATGAATTAGTAACTAATTATGCTATAGATGCTGAGAATGTAACCTTAATTGGTTTTAGTCAAGGTTGTATTTTAAGTTATGCCGTAGCGGTATCTTACCCGGAAAAAGTGCAACGTGTAGTTGCCATGAGCGGTTATTGGAATCCGGAAATTGCGGTAGATGACTATTTGGAAAACGACTGTAGCCAACTGCGTATTTTTGCTTCACACGGAACAGTTGATCAAGTAATACCGGTAGAATGGGCCAGAAAATCGATTCCGGCTCTGCAAGTTTTAGGAATTGAAATCGTCTTTAAAGAATATATGGTTGGTCACGGTGTAGCACCACAAAACTTTTTTGATTTCAAGCATTGGCTGAATTCTTAAAAAGAACGACTATTGTTCTTCCGTATCGCTTCCGGTAATTTTTTTACCCGGCATACCATCACCTGAAAATTTGTTTTCGTTTCCTTTCTTCAGTACATAGCCTTTCCATGGCACGAGCTGCCAATCTTCAAAAATCCATGGCTTACCTTCAGCAGCTCTGGTTAGTACAATCGACTTTGTATCGTTTGGTAAAAATATTTCGGCTTGGTTACCATCTTCACTAAACAACGCATAAGCGCTTATAGATTCGTCGTCACTATTGGGATTAGCGATCGGATTTAATGGAACTCCGGTAAAAGCCTTAATACATTCTTTGTTAATTTTAGACCAAACATAACCTGCCGTAGCCAAGCAACCGTGTTCGTCCTTATCATTAACCACAGAAGAATCTTTAACCGCTTCATTGTCTACAACTTGTTCTTCTCCGGATGGTTGATCGGTGAGTTTACAAGATACCAAAACACTGCAAAACAGCAGTAAGTAAAGTGATTTTTTCATAAATGTGATTTAGTGTAGGCTGCTAATTTAATTCTTTTGAATATAAGTAAGAGTTCATAACCTCAAAAGATACAGTTTGGTCTTCATTAATAAAATACTTCAATAAGACTTCTCCCCATAATTCTCCGTTGCTGTAGTTGGCAATAATCCAGCGATGGTTGAGCAATTTCACCTTATTGATGATGAATTTTTGCTCTCCCATTTTGGTCTGATCGGTGTATTTATTACCTTCTTTGTCGTCGTTATAAGCCAATAAAGCTTGTTTAACTTTTTCAGAAAAAGCGTTGATATCATTTTGATTCAAATAATTCATTGCTCTGTCATTATATTCCAAAGAAAAAACATTGGCTTCATACAATTTGTTTTCCAAATCGGCTATTTTTAATGAATCGCTTTTAACGGAACCTTCTGATTTTTCTTCCGTGGCTTGCATGCTTTTCTCTTTACCGGTAAAATATTTATAAGTAAACAGATTCATTAAGACGGCAATAATGAAAAGATAAAGAAACAATGATTTTTTCATGGTGTTATATTGTGATTTTTAAATTGTCGTAAGCCAAATAAACATTTTTCGGCAATCTTTGTTGTACTTCTTCATGAAATCCAAGCAGATGACTGATGTGCGTTAAATAGGCTGTTTCAGGTTGAACCAAATTTATAAAATCTAACGCTTCTTGCAAATTAAAATGTGAATGGTGCGATTCTTCCCGCAAGGCGTTCACCACCAACACTTTCACACCTTTTAATTTCTGTATTTCTGCATCTTCTATCGTTTTAACATCGGTTAAATAGGCAAAATCCTGAATTCGGAATCCGAAAACTTGCACATGACCGTGATGTACATTGATGGGAATAACCGGAGTTGTTCCTATCATAAAGCTTTGGTCGTTTATAATTTCAATCGGATGCACACTGGGCGCGCCGGGATATTTATTTTCGTTTTCAAAAATATAATCAAATCGCTTGCTTAAGTTTTGCAAAACGCGTTGGTGACCGTAAACCGGAATGGGCGAACCTTGTTTGAAAAAAAAAGGGCGAATATCATCTAAACCAGCCGTGTGATCGGCATGTTCGTGGGTAAACAATATGCCATCTAATTGAGTACAACCGCAGTTTAACATTTGTTGGCGAAAATCGGGACCACAATCCACTACAATAGAATGGTTTTCCCAAGTAATCCAAACAGCAACGCGCAATCGTTTATCTTTAGTATCGTTGCTTTTGCAAACCGAATGTTGACTTCCGATAACCGGAATACCTTGAGAAGTTCCTGTGCCTAAAAAATAAACTTGCATACTAGCATGATTTTTGTGATTGAGCTGAAAAATAATGACTTTAAAGGTAACTATTTACAAAAATAGACTTAATTCTCTTTTTATGAAATAGCTATTTTACTAACTTTGCCAAGAATACAATCTACCATGGACAAAACAGTTTCAAATATAAAGCTTAAAGGCGACAAAGCCATAGAACAAATTCCGGCTATTAAAGACAAAGCTCTGCGAATTAACTTGAATGAAAACATTTACGGTACATTCGCGGAAATTGGAGCCGGTCAAGAAACAGTAAGACACTTTTTCAGAGCTGGAGGTTCATCAGGAACCATTGCGAAAGCCATGTCTGCTTACGATAAAGACTTTAGTGATGCGATTTATGGAATTGAAGATGACGGTCGTTACGTAACCGAAAGTCGATTAAAAAAGATGTTATCTCATGAAGTAGAATTGATTGAGCAACGTTTGA
>JBIIXM010000036.1:0-9476 GCA_044338435.1 Flavobacterium sp.
GGGAATTTTTCTTTACTTACCCTGCGCCATCCCGATGCCGTTGACGCTTGGTATCTCGGAGTTTATATCGATGCGATTGAATGGGTGGAATTGCCCAACACGCGTGGGATGAGTCAGTACGCCGATGGCGGTATTTTGGCTACAAAGCCTTATGTTTCTTCAGGCAGTTACATCCAAAAAATGAGTAATTACTGTGACTCTTGTCATTATAAAGTCAAAGACAAATTTGGCGACAAAGCCTGTCCGTTCAACAGTTTGTATTGGAACTTTTTAGACGATAAAAAAGCGCATTTCCAAAACAACCAACGCATGGCGATGATGCTAAGTTTGTTGCAAAAAATGAAGCCCGAAGAGTTATTCCAACACAAACAACGCGCCGCTCAAATCATCGAAAATCCCGATGCGTTTTAGCTTTTTGGTCGGAAAACAACTTTAGTAGAAGATGATTCAATCTCCTTTTTATTCAGCTTCATTTTTCTGAATTTGCCGTTGACAAACAGTTCTGATTGGTCGCTGTAATGTTTACTCATCGGATTACCGCTTTGGCCGGTTGGCAATACGCTCCAACTGTTTTCGACATCTGAAAAATCAACAATGCGTCTGGTTGACGGTCCTCCTTTAATTGGAAGTATCGCATCATCGGTATAGATAAACAATTGGTTGTTGATGACTTCATTCGTACCGGATATCGGAAACGGTCCCACATTGAAAAAACTACTGAACAATTTTACTTTTCCTATCGGATGTTGGAAGGTCACTTGGTGTACTTTGCTCCACTGCCATTGCGAAACATCATTGCCTAATTGGGTTTCCAAAGAAGCTACAGCTTGTTTAAACGATTGGGTTAGGATTTCTGATTGGGTTTCTTTTTTGTCTTTGGTAGCCACATTATCCCACCAAGGCGAGGTGGCATTTGTCGTTTGGTTTTCTATCATTTGTTTGACAATATGTGTGCTGAGCAACAACTTGAAGTTTTCTTCTCCAAATTCATCTTCCAAAGTGGCTTTCAAATAATGATAAAACCATTTGTTGTAAATCGTTGGCGCGATGTCTTCCAATTCGTGTGTGGCTTTCCAGGATTGCAATACCGATAAAGCCTGTTTTTCGTTGGCTGTGAAATCTTGGATTTGCAATGATCGAGTCATATTACCCACTATGGTTTGAGCGGTTGCCGAAGTATTATCTACTATCATTTTCGACACATCTTCTTTAGTCCAATTATTTTTGACTTTTAGCAAACCGTCGATTCGCACGGCTCTGTCTTTCGGCAAATAGTAACCCGGATACAAATAACCGTTGACAGGCGAAGGTTGGTTGTTCGAACTGTACACATAATGCCATGGCGGATTAATCGCTTGCGGATTTTGAGTAAACGGCAACCATTCTTTTTGGTCATCTATCCCGTTAGCGCCATTGAGGATAAAATTCGCATTCACGGATTTCGGTAATTTATAGAGTTTTCCCGAAGTAATCCAAGCGATATTACCTTTGGCGTCGCCGTACATTACGTTCAACCCCGGCGCGTGAATGAGTTCGATGCTGTTATGAAAATGTTCCAAATTCTCCGAATGGGACAAGGCGTAAACCGCTTCTAAAATTCGGTTTTTTTGTTGGGTAAAAATCCATGACATCGCCACCGATTTATCGCTTTGAAGACCGTCTAACAAACCGTTGACAACAGGTCCGTGTTGGCTGGTTTTTATATTCAACTTGACCTCAGCACTGTCTTTTACTTTGATGATTTTTTGTTGATAGGTATAATTCTTATAACCATCCGGTGTTTTGTATTGTTTCGGATTGTTCGGATTTTCTTCTTCGGCAAAGAAATCCACATCATCGTTTTCAAACATAGTTAATCCGTAAGCATAATCGCGATTATGACCCAATAACGGAAACGGCGTTCCGGCGATATAGTAGCCATACATTTCATAATCGGGACAAACGATGTGCGCTTCGTACCAAGTTCCGGGTTGGGCGTACATGATGTGCGGATCATTGGCTAAAATTACTTTGCCGTTTTTGGTTTTTTCGGCACCAATAACCCAACTGTTACTGCCGATAAAAGCCGGTACCGGAGAAGCTTCAAGCAAATTGGCCACGGATTTTGAGATTTCGCTGTATTCCTTATATTTACCTTGAAACGATTGTAATTGTTGGGTTCCGAGTTCGCCATTAATCCCAAAATCTTTTAGATAATCCATCCCGAAACGGTCACGGATATCGGTCATCAAAGGGTCGGTTTTTTGAGCCATCGCAAAACTGAACGACATGAAACCGAAAATATTGTAGACGTCTTTCAACGTAAATTTTTCTTGTTTAATTCCCAACAGTTGAATCTCTACCGGAGTCGTACCGTTATCGATATACTGATTGATACCATCCAAATAAGCTTGCGCTAAAATATAGGTCTGCGATTTTTTATCCAATTGAGCTACCGCTTTAGCCGAGTTTTCATCAATGCCGATGCCGGCAAAAAACTGATCGGTCTTTAAAACCGGAGTTCCGAAAATTTCAGCCAATCGTCCCGGAGCAATGCGGC
Organism: Flavobacterium sp.; assembly: GCA_044338435.1. GTDB lineage: Bacteria > Bacteroidota > Bacteroidia > Flavobacteriales > Flavobacteriaceae > Flavobacterium. The sequence continues at coordinate 2,540 of JBIIXM010000036.1, forward strand.
GCATGAGTTCCATTTGCCACAAACGATCTTGCGCATGCACATAACCCAAAGTGGTCATCGCATCTTTTTGGTTGTCGGCATAAATATGCGGCACACCATAGTCGTCATAGTAAACCGTAGTTTCCTTGGCTAAATTTTGGAGTTGGTATTCACCTTCATAATTCGGCTTGGTGTATTGCAAATAGGCTGCTCCGATAATAACAACAAGAACAACAATAACCAATAGCGCCAGTAGGATTTTCTTAATGCGTTTCATAGGAAAGGGATTGAATACTCAAATATAGGGAATTGAGAAGTACGAAGTACAAAGTGGGATGTACGAAGTTTAGAAATTTAAACTAAAAAGAAACCCTCTCGTTAGCGAAAGGGTTACTGTTGAATTTATTGTCTTTGGAAGTTGATTTTCTGTCCAACGTGCAGTCCGTTATTCTTGGCTAAGACACCGCACATGTGGAATAACATTCGGGCACCTACATTGCCGTCCCAATCGTCGGTTTCGCCGGGAGCGACTTCTACCAAATCAAAGCCGATGATATCTTTACCGCTTTCGGCTAATTTATTGAACAAATACGTGGCTTGTTCAAACGAAAATCCGCCCGGAACCGGTGTTCCTGTATTCGGGCAATACCACGGATACATACCATCGATATCAAAACTGATGCATACTTTTTGCGGCAAAGAAGCGATAATGGCATCGCATTGTTGTGCCCAAGTTTTGCCTTCGAAGGTTTCCTTTTTTAAATCGGCGTCCGTATTGACTAACACGCGACCGTTGGCTTTTTGCACTACCTCAACTTCTTGTTCACAGAAATCGCGAATACCAACTTGCACTAATTTGGAAATCTGCGGAACTTGTAACGCGTTGTACATGATAGAAGCGTGAGAATAAGTAAATCCTTCGTAAGCAATTCGCAAGTCCATGTGTGCATCCAAATGCAGGATTCCGAAATTGTCATGAACCGATGCTAAAGCTTCGTAATAGCCCAGCGGTGTGGAATGATCGCCACCCAAAAGCACTACTTTTTTGCCTTGTTGCATCCAGTGTAATACGCGGTCTTTGACTTCGGTGTGCAACTCGCGGCACACTTTATTGATTTTATCCAAATCGGTTTGTAAGGCCGGATAATTTTCTACAGCTTCTCCACTTTCTAATAATTCTATAATAGGCTGAGCTAAGTCTTTGTATTTCTCCGAATTGGTTGCCCAATGTACGGGTGCTTCGTCTAAATAAATACCGAGTTTCCACAATTCCGGAAAATCTTGGTGGTTTAAATCCACTTGAAAAGAAGCGTCTAATACGGCATCCGGACCTTCCGAAGCACCAGCTCCGTAGCTTACGGTTACTTCCCATGGCACAGGAATGACAATGATTTCACTTTGGTCGGCCGAAAACGGCAAACCAAATACGGTAGCATCGGCTAAACCCGGTTGTGAAGGATCGAAATTGGCTATGATTTGTTGTTTTGTCATAAAGTTACTGAGTTGCTGAGGCGCTAAGTGCCTGAGTTTATTTTTGTAGTGTGAGTATTCCTTGTTTTAAGATTTGACCAAACTCGTACATGTCTTCATACGAGCAATAGAATGGTGCCGGCGCTAAGCGAATCACATTAGGTTCACGCCAATCAGTAATGACGCCGTTTTGCATTAAATAATCGAATAGGCTTCGGCCTTGCCCGTGGAGGAAAACAGAAAGTTGGCAGGCTCGCTCTTCCTGATTGGACGGTGTGATGATTTCAAATTCGGCGCCTTCCAATTCGGCATCGATTTGGTGTAAAATGAATTCCAAATACGCGGTTAACTGATTGCGTTTTTTGATTAGTTTTTCCATGCCGACTTCGGCAAACATTTCGGCTGAAGCCAAATACGGTGCTAACGACAAAATGGGTAAATTACTAACTTGCCAACCATCGGCTCCGTGTACCGGATCGAATTGCGGTTCCATTTTGAAACGGCGTTCTTTGTTGTGTCCCCACCAACCGGCAAAACGCGGTAAATTGGTTGTGTGGTGTTTTTCGTGTACGAAACAACCGGAGGCATTTCCGGGTCCTGAGTTCATGTATTTGTAACTGCACCAAGCGGCAAAATCGACGTTCCAATCGTGCAAATGAAGTTCAATATTTCCGGCGGCGTGCGCTAAATCGAAACCTACTTTTGCGCCTACTTTATGTCCGGCTTCGGTAATAGCTTTCATATTGAAAACTTGTCCTGTGTAATAATTGACACCACCGATTAAGACCAAAGCCAATTCATCGCCAACTTCATTGATTTTGGCAATGATATCTTCTAAACGAATATTGTGTTCGCCTTCGCGACGTTTGATTTCTACAATAGCCTCTTCGGGTTGGTAACCGTGAAAAGCAACCTGACTTTGGAACATGTATTGGTCGGATGGAAAGGCTTTTTCTTCGCAGATGATTTTATAACGAGTGGCTGTAGGTTGGTAGAACGACACCATTAACAAATGTAAGTTAATGGTAAGCGTATTCATCACGGTAATTTCTGAAGGTTTGGCGCCTACAATTTGACTTAACGGATTGGCAAAACGCTCGTGGTAATCCCACCAAGGTTTATCGGCGTAAAAATGACCTTCTACGGCTAAGTTAGCCCAATCGGTCATCACCTCATCTACATATTGCTTGGTGCGTTTGGGTTGTAAGCCTAGTGAATTTCCGGTGAAGTACACCACATTTTTACCGTTGTGTTGCGGAAAAATGAATTCGTTGCGGTAATGGTTGAGTTCGTCTTGGGTGTCTAATTGTTGGGCGAACTCTCGGGTATTTTGAAACGTCATCGTTGTGTTTTTTTTTGCGGTGTAAAAGTAAAAAAAAGGGATAAGAAAAAAGGGATAAGGGATAAGTTTTAATGTGCAGATTGCCCTAGCCCCGATTGCAGTGGAAATCCTTTTTAGCTTTCCTTTTTCTGAAAGCTGAAAAGATTGTAACGGAAAGCGGGAAAGAGCTTCAAAAAAAATCCCAATCTCGTTTAATAACGAGATCGGGATTGTATCATTAGACTCACAAATGAGTTCAAATTAGATGATTAACATCGCGTCGCCGTAAGAATAAAAACGGTAATTTTCTTTGATAGCTTCTTCGTAGGCTTTTTTCATAAGGTCGTGACCACAGAAGGCGGAAATCATCATGAGCAAGGTCGATTTTGGTGTATGGAAATTGGTAATCATACAATCGGCGATGCTGAAATCGTAAGGTGGGAAGATGAATTTGTTGGTCCAGCCCGTGTACGGATTCAGTGTTCTGTTGGATGAAACTGAGCTTTCGATGGCGCGCATGGAAGTAGTTCCCACGCAACAAATTCTGCGCTTGTTTTCTTTGGCTCTGTTAACAGTATCACAAGCTTCTTGGTTGATGATAAGCTCTTCAGAGTCCATTTTGTGTTTAGACAAATCTTCTACTTCTACCGGATTGAAAGTCCCTAAACCAACGTGAAGCGTGATTTCTGCAAAGTTCACGCCTTTGATTTCCAAACGTTTCAACAAGTGTTTAGAAAAGTGTAAACCGGCAGTTGGTGCAGCTACAGCGCCTTCTTCTTTGGCGTAGATGGTTTGGTAACGCTCGGCATCCTCTTCAGTTACTTCGCGGTTGATGTATTTTGGGATTGGGGTTTCGCCCAATTCGGTTAATTTTCTTCTGAATTCGCTGTACGAACCGTCGTAAAGAAAGCGTAAAGTTCTACCTCTTGAAGTGGTATTATCAATTACCTCAGCTACTAAGGAATCGTCGTCTCCAAAATACAATTTGTTTCCGATACGGATTTTACGCGCCGGATCTACCAGTACGTCCCAAAGGCGTTGTTCGGCGTTTAATTCACGCAACAAAAACACTTCGATACGGGCGCCGGTTTTTTCTTTGTTTCCGTACATGCGCGCCGGGAATACTTTGGTGTTATTTAAAATCATCACATCACCGTCGTCGAAATAATCGATTACATCTTTGAAGAGTTTGTGCTCGATGGTTTTGGTTTTTCGATTTACGACCATTAATCTGGATTCGTCTCTGTTTTCTGTTGGAAATTCCGCAAGTAATTCGGCCGGAAGATTAAAGTTAAAATGAGATAATTTCATCTAAGAATATTTAAAAGTTTAAGGTTTAAAAGTTTAAGATATTGAAGCTCTTAAATTCAAACGCCTGCAAATATACTATCGTGAGATAGGCGTTGTCAAGTGTTTTAGGGTTTATTTTTGAAAATGAGGTGCTAAGGAGCTGAGGCACTAAGGTTCTGAGGCTTTTAGTGTTCTATTGTTCGGCTACTAAAAATCCTGCTGATTTTAAATCGTCCCAAAAAGTTGGGTATGATTTCGACACCACTTCGGCTTCTTCGATTACTATCGGCACTTTTAGCGCTAAAGGTGCAAAAGCCATGGCCATGCGGTGGTCTTGGTAAGTTTTAATGCTGATGTTTGGGTTGATGTTTTCGGATTGTTCCAAAGTTAAACTATCATTAGTAACCGTAATATAAGCACCCAATTTTATCAGTTCGGTTTTCAACGCTTCTAACCTATCCGTTTCCTTTATTTTAAGGGTATGCAAACCCGTTAAATGGCAAGGTAATCCAAGTCCGAAACAAGTAACCGCTATGGTTTGGGCGATGTCGGGTGAAGATTGAAGATTGAGGCGTAACAAATCTTTATTCTCGAAATTGATTTTTGAAATTATAATTGAATGATTATCATTAAAAACTGTTGCTACACCGAAGGATTTGTAAATCTCTGCCAAAGTGCTATCGCCTTGTAAGCTGTTTTGTTTGTAACTCGACAGTGTAATTTGGGTTCCAACTTCAGACAGCGCCATGATGGAATACCAATAAGATGCAGAAGACCAGTCGGATTCAACAGTAAGAGTTAAGGGGTAAGGGATAAGGGATAAGGGTTTGACCGAAATTGTATTATTGTTGAATGCTGTTTTAACTCCGATTGTGTTGAGCAACGCCAAAGTCATTTTAATGTAAGACACAGAAGTGATTTCGCCATCTAAAGTCAGTTCCAAACCGTTTTCCAGTTTTGGAGCAATCAGTAACAAGGCCGAAATGTACTGGCTGCTGACATTGGCCGGTAAGGAAACTTTGGAGTGCGACAACTTTTTACCTTTGATTCTTAGCGGTGGAAAGCCTTCTTGTTCTTCATAGCTAATTTCGGCGCCGATTTGTTGCAGGGCTTCGACTAAAATTTTAATCGGGCGTTCTTTCATGCGGGTTGAACCGGTTAGAATGACTTCTTTCCCTTCTTGTATGGCAAAGTAAGCCGTTAGGAATCGCATGGCAGTTCCGGCGTGATGGACGTCGATGAATGATGAATGATGAATGGTGAATGATGAATTTAATGCTTTTGTCATAACATCAGAATCATCGGAATTGGAGGTGTTTTCCAATTGGAGATTCGGGTATAAGGCTTGCAACAATAACAAGCGATTGGTTTCCGACTTGGAACCGGTAATTAAAAGTTTCGAGTTGAGCGTTTCGAGTTGTGAGTTATAGGTTAGCTTTATATTCATTATTCTGAAACTACTTTAAGTCCGACTATGGAAATAATCAACGTGCTGATGAAGAAAACACGCCAAAAAGTAGCGGGTTCTTTGAAGACTAGAATCCCGACTAAAACACTACCTACAGCTCCAATGCCTGTCCACACCGCATAAGCTGTACCGATGGGTAATTCTTTAGTCACTTTAACCAACAGCACCATACTAACAGTAAGGCAAGCCAGAAATCCGGCATACCAAGACCACATAGCAACACCGGAAGCCTCTTTGGCTTTGCCGAGGCAAAATGCAAAAGCAACTTCAAATAATCCGGCGATGATTAGCAGTATCCAATTCAAGTTATTTCAGTTTTTCGTTGTTGTGGTGGCGGTCGTGATCGCGTTGGGTTTTCAAATCCATCTTTTTATCAAAGGCCGCTTGCAGATCGACTCCGGTTTGGTTGGCCAAGCACAACACTACAAAAACCACATCGGCTAGTTCTTCGCCTAAATCTTTGTTTTTGTCGCTTTCTTTTTCCGATTGTTCTCCGTAGCGTCGGGCGATGATTCTGGCTACTTCACCCACTTCTTCGGTGAGTTGCGCCATATTGGTTAATTCGTTGAAGTAGCGAACGCCGTGGTTTTTAATCCAATTATCGACTTCGAGTTGGGCGTTTTTGAGATCCATATTATTCCTTATTTTTAGTATCAATAACAATCGTAACCGGACCGTCGTTTAGCAAGCTGACTTTCATATCGGCGCCAAACTTTCCGGTTTGGATTTTCTTGCCCAATTCGGCTTCCATTTGCGCTATGAAACGCTCGTACAACGGAACAGCGATTTCCGGTTTGGAAGCTTTGATGTAAGAAGGTCGATTGCCTTTTTTGGTCAAGGCGTGAAGCGTAAACTGACTTACAATAATCATGTCGCCGTTTACATCTTTAAGAGATAAATTCATAACATCGTTTTCATCACCAAAAATTCTGAGATTGGCAATTTTAGCGGTAAGCCAAGTAATATCTTCTTGAGAATCGGAATCTTCAAAACCGATTAAAACCAATAACCCGTGCTGGATATCGGCTACTTTTTCGCCTTCAATGGTTACGGAAGCTTGGGAAACTCTTTGGATGACTGACCTCATAACTTATGACTTTCGTGTTTCATCGCTCGCAATTCTGTCGTCGTTGTAAGTATCGGAACGGTAATGTTCGTCATCGCCTTCTAAGATTTTTAAGTAGCTATTGTAGCGCGACCAAGCGATTTTGTCTTCTTCCAATGCTTTCTTGACAGCGCAATGCGGTTCTTCTTTGTGCAAACAATTGTTGAACTTGCATTGGTCTTTTAATCGGAAAAACTCAGGGAAATAATCGCTGATTTCTGTCGGCTCCATATCCACAATACCGAAACCTTTGATTCCTGGCGTATCGATGATTTTAGCACCGAAAGACAAATCATACATCTCG
>JBIIXM010000037.1:0-9345 GCA_044338435.1 Flavobacterium sp.
GTTCGGTTTTTCGGCGGTGTGAAATTAGGCGTTGGCGGTTTAATTTCAGCCTACAGAACAGCCGCACAAATGGTATTGCAAGAAGCCGAAATCGTCGAAAAAACAATCGACATCTATTATAAGGTGTCTTTCGATTACAAAAACATGAACAAAGTGATGCGCATCATTAAAGAGAATAATTTAGAGATTGTGGCGCAAAAAATGAATGAAAGTTGCGAAATTGACCTCGCTACCCGAAAAAAAAATGCCGAAAAAATATTCGATATTTTTAATCATTTGTTTGAAATTGAGATTGAAAAAATTTAACTATTCATCACATCTAAAATATATTGCGGCGGCGGAATAGCTTTTCCTAATTTTACATCCACAAAAACCAATATGAAATGTGCAGTTGTTAATAACTCGTTGTTTTCATTGCGAATTTCGCAATCAAATTCTATCTTGACTGAAGATTGACTTTTGAACTTGGTTATCACTGTAAGTAAGTCGTCATAACGCGCTGGCTTTTTGTAATTTATCGTCATCGACACTATGGGAAGCGCAATACCGCTCTCTTCAAGCGATTTATATGAAATCCCTTTATTTCTAAGCCATTCCACGCGTCCCATCTCAAAATACGGCACATAATTCCCATGGTAAACTACACTCATTTGATCGGTTTCGGAATAACGAACCCTAACTTGAATTTGATGTTCTTTCATCTGTTTTTTTTGCTTTTAATCTATTTTCAAAATTCTCTTTACAACAATATTTTTAAAAAATCAATACTGCATAAATTTTTTTTAACGAATTTTATTCACATATTTGTTATCCCAAAATTAAGATGATAATCGCTATCATTTTTTGTTGAAAAACCTAACAATAATTACAATAATTTTATTCAGAATATGAGCAAAACTGCGCAATCGGTATGGGAAAACTGTCTTGAGTTCATAAAAGACAACATTCAGGAACAAGCTTTCAAAACTTGGTTCGAGCCGATTAAGTCAGTGGAACTTACTGATAATGCTTTGTACATACAAGTACCCAGCAAATTCTTTTATGAATGGCTCGAAGAGCATTACGTAAAATTATTGAAAGTAGCGTTAACCAAAGAACTCGGGAAAAACGCAAAGTTACTCTATAAAATCAAAATGGAAAACACTTATGGCAACAAACAACCGTTTACGGAACAATTGCCAAGTGCACACCGCAGTCCAATAAAATCGCAAGACGTTGACGCTCCGTTTAAAAACCTGAATCCGGAACTGAAAAATCCTTTCGTTATTCCGGGCATCAGAAACCTAAAAATCGAGTCGCAACTCAACCCTAACTACAGCTTCGATAATTTCTTAGAAGGTGATTCCAATCGTTTGGCGCGCTCTGCCGGTATGGCTGTAGCCAACAAACCGGGCGGAACTTCATTCAATCCGTTGTTAATATTTGGTGGTGTTGGTTTAGGAAAAACACACTTAGCACACGCAATAGGTGTTGAAATAAAGGATAAATATCCCGAAAAAACCGTGTTGTACATTTCTGCGGAAGTGTTCACCCAACAATACATCGATTCAGTTAAGAAAAACAACCGAAACGATTTCATCCATTTTTACCAATTAATTGATGTACTAATTATTGATGACGTTCAATTCCTATCCGGAAAATCAGGAACACAGGATGTTTTCTTCCACATCTTTAATTACCTACACCAAAACGGCAAACAGGTTATCTTAACCTCAGACAAAGCACCGGTTGACATGCAAGACATCGAACAACGTTTGTTGTCACGTTTCAAATGGGGATTGTCGGCCGAATTGCACCAACCCGATTACGAAACCCGTATTTCTATCTTGAAAAACATTTTATACCGCGATGGCGTAGACATGCCGGAAGAAATTGTAGAATACGTGGCCCGCAACATCAAATCAAATGTTCGTGAGTTGGAAGGCGCCATCATTTCGTTGATAGCTCAGTCTTCTTTCAATAAAAAAGAAGTGACTTTGGATTTAGCCAAAAGTGTGGTAGAAAAATTCGTGAAAAACGTAAAACGCGAAATTTCCATTGACTATATCCAAAAAGTAGTTTCTGATTATTTCCAACTGGACGTAGATACTTTACAATCCAAAACCAGAAAACGTCACGTAGTACAAGCCCGTCAATTGGCGATGTTCTTCGCTAAGAAATTTACCAAATCGTCTTTGGCTAACATCGGTTCACAAATTGGCGATCGCGATCACGCCACAGTATTACACGCTTGTAAAACAGTGGACAACTTAGTCGCTACCGACAAACAATTCAAGAAATTCGTAGAAGACATTCATAAAAAATTATCGTTGTAATACGGTTTCAGCCTAATTACAACTTACAACAAACAATATGCCCGTTAAGATTTTAATGGTATGCTTGGGTAATATCTGCCGATCACCTTTGGCAGAAGGCATACTCGCGTCTAAATTACCTCAGGACAAATTCATCGTCGACTCTGCCGGAACAGGGAACTATCACACAGGCAGACAACCGGACCAAAGGTCGATTTTAGTCGCACAAAAAAACGGTTTAGACATTACGCACCAAAAAGCAAGACAATTCTCGTCGAAAGACTTTGACGAATTCGATTATATATACGTTATGGACAGTTCCAACTACGACAATGTGATTGAATTGGCAAAAAGCGAAGCCCACAAAGCCAAAGTTGATATGATACTCAATCATCTTTTCCCCGGCGAAAATGTAGATGTCCCTGATCCTTATTACGGATTGCAAAACGGCTTTGACATGGTTTATGAAATGCTCGATGAAACTTGCACCATTTTAGCCCAAAAGCTACAAGAAAAACACACTTAACGAAAGTCATCTTCTCTAAATAAAGCCTTGTATACCCATGAAAACGGACAACCCAAAAGGAAAGTTATATTTAATTCCAACCACTTTGGGCGAAAGCGATCCAATGGATGTACTGCCCCAAACCGTAAAAAGAGCGATTGACTTTATTGACCATTACATTGTTGAGAACGAAAAAACTGCCAGACGCTTTATCAAAGCAGTCAATGCGCAAAAAGTACAAGCCGAACTGAAAATTTCCCTGCTCAACAAACACACAGAAGTTTCAGAGCACAATGCCATGATTAAGCCTTGTTTAGAAGGCATCAATGTAGGTTTGATGAGTGAAGCAGGTTGTCCCGGCGTAGCTGATCCGGGCGCTGTAATAGTGAAAATAGCACACGAAAAAGGCATTCAGGTTGTGCCTTTAGTTGGCCCTTCTTCCATCCTACTAGCCATGATGGCTTCCGGTATGAATGGACAAAGTTTTGCTTTTAACGGCTATTTACCTATTGACAAAAGCGATAAAAAATCGGCACTCAAAAACTTTGAAAAAATGTCGAGCGACAAAAATCAGTCGCAAATTTTCATTGAAACACCCTATCGCAACAACAAACTTTTAGAAGATATTCTTTCAGGTTTACAACCCAACACCCATTTGTGTATTGCGGCAGATATCACCTTGCCGACTGAATATATCAAAACTTTGCGCGTGGCCGATTGGAAAAAAACAAAGGTCGACCTGCATAACAGACCGACCATTTTTATCATTCATAAGTTTTAGCTTATTCTACTTGAGCATTTTTTACGGGTTGAATGGCTTTAGTATCAAACCCACCAAAATCGCGAATATAAGATCTGACTGAAGTACCGTAATCGTCTTTAATTTTGCGTTCTCCGTTGGTATTCAAAAAACGTTTCACCGAACCGGTACCACCTAAATGCGCTGCTGCCAAAATTCCGGATTCTGTAATTTTAACACCGTCTACTACTTTGCCTTCAAAGTATTGGATATAATGTCTTAGCTCGTATTTGTTTTTGGAAAGCAAGGTCACAAAGGCCTTTTCTTGAAGTTTCGGATTATTCAAAAACCCTAAACTATCGTGAATACCTATAGATTTTAGGGTCCCAACACCAAATTGGTATTTCCCTAAATAACCAAGCGTATTAATTCTTCTGTATTTTCCTTGAGATTCTTTGTGCGCAATGGCTTCCTTGTAGCCAATAAAATACCTTCCGGTATACGGCACTTTTAGATTGACATAATCTATGTTGTTTTGAGAAGGAAAAACGTATTGCAGTTCTTCATTTTTATCAAAACCGAAACGAGCATTGATTTGGGAGTTGTAAGGTTTAAAACCTGAGCTTATAAAAGCTACTGTTAGTAGGATAGTTGAGTAAAAAATTCCTTTTTTGATCATTAATTGTTATTTCTCAAGCGCTGTCACCGACATGAAATTACCGGGGGCAAATATACAACTAATTTTATAAAATTGACTATCAATAAGTTAAACTACTCTAAAAGTAGACCAAATGCCATTTCGCCCCTCCTGAACCCTTGATTTCAAACGTTGGAGCGGGAATCTTAATCGTGTTGCAAATTGTTAAAATAGTCTTAAGGAAATGCGATTTGGTTTCGATTTTGGTCAAATCAACGTCGAGACTGAGGTAAAATTGACGGTATCTTTGACTCTCGGGAAGAAAAATAGTATTGACAAAAGCATCATTACCGGTAATCATCCCTTCGGCACCGTAACCAACGGCTACATTTAACCATTTCGGTATTTTGCTTTTAGGCACAAAAGAATGCATATTAAAAGACAACCAATAGGTCTGACCATTGTAATCTTTTAAAATTTGCTCTTGAAGCGAACTCCCCAAAACTTCCGGCCTTGCAGCGGCATAAGGTGTAGCATGAAAAGAAAACTTAGGTACAATGCGCTGTTCTTTCCAAAGTAATTCTTGGGAAACATACAAAGCGGTACCGGAAACATTGGCTACCACATCGCCCAAAGAAGCACCCCAATTGGCCGAATAGCCATCGAAAACCTCAACAGTAGTCAAAAAAGCCAATCCTAAAGTCGCCCCGTAAAGCAACTGACTTTTTTGATTGGCGCCAGTCCATTTCATGGCATTGGCACCAAAACTTCCCAAATGATAAGCCGAAAACACATGACCGGCTTTGTCCATTTGCAGCCATTCGGCATTGTCATTGATAAAATGAAAGTCGGACTTCGGATAATCGGCATACCATACTTGGTTCAAGCCCACTAAGGCAGCCGTTCCTATAGAAGCCTCAGAAATTAAAAGTGTTTTTAGTCGGCTTTTGTGTAACGTATCCGACGGCTTCAAAAAAGCATTCAATCCTTTTTGTCCCCAAAGAAAGGAAGTACAACAAAGCAAACACAGTATGTAAACCTTGTGTTTCAAAAACTATCGCTTGGTGCCTTGAGCGTTCAACCAATCGGCATATTTTTTGGCATTTACATCATGTTGCGCCATAGTAGCCGCGAATTCATGATAACCAAAACGTTTAACGCTGGCGCAGAAATACAAATAATTGTGTTTTTCGGCATTCAATACAGCATCAATAGCATCGATATCCGGCATAGCGATTGGCCCGGGTGGTAATCCTTCGTTTTGGTAAGTGTTATAGGGAGAAGCAATAAACAAATCGTTGTACAGTACGCGTTTAATAACCTGCTCAAAATCGTTGTCACGCAACTTTAAAGCGTAAATCACCGTTGGATCAGCTTGTAATTTCATCCCGTCTTTTAAGCGATTCAAATACACTCCGGCCACTGTTGGACGCTCGCTTTTCTTTACGGTTTCTTTGTGAACAATCGAAGCCAAAGTAATTACCTGCACCGGTGTCATATTTAACTCGGCTGCCTTAGCCATTCGCTCTTTGGTCCAAAAACGATTGTACTCTTCCAACATTTTATCTCTGAATTTTTCAGCCGAAACATTCCAATAGAACTCGTAAGTATTGGGCAAAAACATCGCAAAAACAGTCTCTTTGGTAAAACCATTCTTTTGCAAAAAGATACTATCGCGGAAAGTTGCCAACAATTTTGTGGTATCAGGTTCTATTTGCGAACTGATGCGTTCGCATAAATTCTCTAATCGTTCTTGATTGTTAAAGGCCAATTTCACCGGTAGATTTCTTCGCATGGCGCTAACCAATTGAAAAGCACTCATTCCTTTTTTCAACAAAAATCTTCCCGGTTTAACATTATCCGGATAAGATCGAAGTTGGGCAATAAACTCAAAATCGGACATATTTGTAACATAAGGTGAAATGATTTTTTGCACCTCATCGTATTTGGAACCGGTTGGGATTTCCACATAAACTTCTTCTTTGTCAAAAGTAGTATTGGATGTAAAGAATTTGATATATACTAATAAAACGACCAATACGCCAACGGCCGCTGTGATTTTAAAGATTCTACTTTTGTTCAAAACCGAAACTGTTTTATATTTATTTTTTAATTAATTGAAAAAGGGCTTCATCATGAAAGCAATTTCGGGTAAAATTCCAATCCTTCTTTACCCCTATTTTTTCAAACCCAAAGGTAGTAAAAAGCGATAGACTCGCCGAATTTTCTGTACTGATATTAGCATACAATTGATGCAACTGTAATTGGTTAAAAGCATAATCAATCACCAAACCCAAAGCTTCTTTGCCGTAACCCGAGTGACGGTCATTTTCGTCTTGGATAATAATGCCGACACCAGCACGTTTGTTTTTAGGATCGAAATCGAACAAATCAATCAAACCAATCGCGTCAAAAGAGTCATTTTTACAAATGCCCAAACGCAATTGCTTGGCTTCATAAATATCCTGATGGACATTCTCTAAATACTGACGAATAAGAAACCTACTGTAAGGCGTTTGGGTGTTGCTGACTTCCCAAATGGCTTCGTTATTTTCTACGGCATACACAAACTCCAAATCTTCAGGTTCGAGCGCGCGCAAATAAATTTTACTTCCCTTTAGTGTTATCATACAACTTAGATTTCGATGGTTCCACTAAACACAAAGGTGGCCGGACCTTTCAAAAAAACATTGGTGTATAGATTGTTTTCTTTCACGAAAGAGACTTCTAATTTTCCGCCTTGCACCTCTAAATAAATATGATGGGCATTGGTTCTACCCGTAGCATGCATCGCAATAGCTACCGCTGTGGCGCCTGTTCCGCAGGACAAAGTTTCATCTTCTACCCCGCGTTCGTAGGTTCGCAACGCAAAATGATTTTCTGACAGTTGCTTGACAAAATTCACATTACTTCCCGGTTTTCCGTATAAGTCGGAATAGCGAATTTTAGCGCCTTCGGTTTTCACGTCAAAATGCACCAAATCTTCCATCATAGTAACATGATGCGGTGAACCGGTATTGAGAAATATATAATCTTCTTTGATGTGCACTTCGCTTACCGCTTTCATTCCTAAAGAAACCAATCCATTTTCAAAAGCAGTAGCGTGATGCGGTCCGTCGGTAGCAATAAAATTGGTATCGTTTTGAATGACTTGCAAACTTTGGGCAAAAGCAACCAAACATCGACCGCCGTTACCGCACATCGAACTTTCGTTCCCGTCGGAATTGTAGTAAACCATGCGAAAATCAGCATCCGCATCTTGCTCTAATAATATAAGTCCATCCGCACCTATACCAAAACGACGGTCGCACAACTTTTCAATCAGCGTCACATCGTTTTTGGGAAATAAGTTTTCGCGATTGTCAATCATGACAAAGTCGTTCCCGGTGCCTTCGTATTTGTTAAAATTGATTTTCATAGCCTAGATAAGTACCACAAATATAGCAAAATTTAAGATTGACTTAAAAATTGTTAAACGACCGTTAAAGGGTATTGACAACGAAAATGAAACTTTTTAATTTTACTCTGGATAACTTAAAAACCGTAAAAAAATGAGAAGAATATCGAGTTTATTTTTAGTTTCTTTATTGAGCGGAGGTACTACTTTGGGAGCGTACAAATTATTATTTGATCATAACGAAAAAGAGGGCATAGTTACCACGGCGTCCGGTTCCTACGGAAGAAACGTTGGTTTATCAGGCGAAGCTGTCGACTTTACGGAAGCTGCTGAAGCCGCTGTTCATACCGTTGTACACGTTAAAAATGTTTCCATCAGAACAGTTTCCAATCCAATTATGGAGTTATTCTACGGACAACGCGGAGGCCAACAACAAGAACAAATCGGCACAGGTTCGGGTGTTATTATTTCCGAAGACGGCTATATCGTCACCAACAATCACGTGATTAAAGATGCCACTGAATTAGAAGTGACTTTGAACAACAACAAATCGTATAAAGCCAAACTCATCGGTACCGATTCAAAGATGGATATTGCCTTACTAAAAATCAATGCCGATGAGAAATTACCGTATTCTACTTTTGCCGATTCTGATCAGGTTAAAGTAGGCGAATGGGTTTTGGCGGTAGGCAATCCTTATAACTTAAACTCCACGGTAACTGCCGGAATTGTTTCGGCCAAAGCCAGAAATTTAGACAACCGCAACAGCATCCAATCGTTTATCCAAACCGATGCCGCTGTGAATCCCGGAAATAGTGGTGGTGCTTTAGTGAATACACGCGGAGAATTAATAGGAATCAACACCATGATTTCCTCGCCTACCGGAAGCTATACCGGCTATTCTTTTGCGGTTCCTTCCAACATTACCCGAAAAATTATTGAAGATATTATGGAATTTGGCGGTGTACAACGTGGTATTTTAGGTGTGGAAGGCAACGAATTGAACAGCAAAGCTTCTAACGAATTAGGCATTAAAGACACCGAAGGTTTCTACATTAATAACGTAACCAAAAACTCAGGAGCGGAAAAAGCCGGATTGCGCAAGGGAGATATCATCAAAAAATTAGACAATCAAAAAATAAGCTCCTTTGCTGAATTGACCGGTTATATCAACACCAAACGACCAAACGACAGAGTTCAAGTAACTTTTGTTAGAGATGATGAGACCAAAACAGCCTGGGTAACTTTGCTTAAAAATGATATTTTCATCAGAGAATTTAAAGGTTTAGAGTTGGAAGACATCGACAATGCCGACAAGAAAAAATTCAGAATAGACTACGGCGTTCGCATCAAAGAAATCAACAACGACAATTTAAAACCGTACTATGACCAACTTAAAGGCAATATTATCCTATCCATAGACAATGTAAAAGCGACTGATTTGGAAACCATTTCAAAGTTCTTAAACCGAAAAGACGAAAACCAAAGTGTCAGTATCCAAATGATTAATCGAATGGGACAAGTGATACAAATTATCATCTAAATACAAAATCATCTTGCTTATTTTTCTGAAAAACCAGCCTTACTTGAGGTTGGTTTTTTTTATGTTAAAAAGTTACGAAATCGTTTTCGTAACACATTGGTATTTTATACTTTTGCGCCACCTAAGACCCACAAGTCTTTTACAAACAGGTTAAATTTATAAAACACAACTAAACACTTTCTTTTTATGAGCAGCAACAATTTGTACGAGAAGGAATTATCATTCCAAGC
>JBIIXM010000038.1:0-9316 GCA_044338435.1 Flavobacterium sp.
GATTCGGAAATTCAAATCTTTCAAAATGCTTTAGAATTTTCGGGAGTGAAAGCCCGAGACATTATGACACCTCGCACTGAATTAGTGGCTGTAGATTTGTACAGCTCAGTAGCCGATTTGCGTCAGCTTTTTATCGAAACCGGTTATTCTAAAATTTTGGTATATCTGAATACTTTAGACGATATCGTTGGCTATGTACATTCGTTCGAACTGTTCAAAAAACCCAGAACGGTTAAATCAATTATGATTCCGGTTGAATTTGTGCCGGAGACCATCTTTATCAAAGATGTCATGAATTTGCTCACCAAAAAACGAAAAAGTGTGGCGGTGGTTTTAGACGAATACGGCGGCACTTCGGGCATCATTACTATGGAAGACATCGTAGAAGAATTGTTTGGGGAAATTGAAGACGAACACGATTCTGATGAAACTTTAACCGAAGAACAACTTGATGCTAAAAACTACTTATTCTCTACCAGACTGGATGTTGCCTATCTTAACGAAACCTACAAACTTACCATCCCCGAAAGCGATTCTTATAGTACTTTAGGCGGATTTATTGTAGATTACTCCAAAGAAATTCCACAAAAAGGAGAGCAAATCACCATTGAAAATTACCAATTTACCATTGAAGCTGCGACAAACAAGAAAATCGAATTGGTGAAATTGGCAGTATTGGATTGATTTCTATAAAAAAAATAAAAAATAGTTGAAATTATAACTGGCTAAGTATTATTATTTCACAGATAATTGTATTTTCGCAAACTGAAATAAAAATTAACAAGAATAAAAATGGCAGTTTTATCAAAAATTAGAAATCGCTCAGGTTTACTTTTATTGGCAATTGGATTTGCATTATTCGCATTTATTATAGGTGAAGCCATTCAAAGCGGCGGATTTAACAGACAACCAAGAGAAGTAGGTAGCGTTAATGGAAAGGATATTGCTTATGAAGAATTCAGACTCAAAGTAGCCGAACTTGAAAAAAACAATCAAAACGGTCAACCTATGAGCGCTATTCAAGCTTCTAACCAAATTTGGAACCAAGAAGTTAGCATTGCTTTAGTTGCTGCAGAATTTGAAAAATTAGGCTTACGTGTAGGTAAAAAACACATCGTCGAAATTTTCAAAGCAGATCCTAATATCGGTCAAAACCCAGCGTTCTTGAATGCAGCGGGTAAATTTGACGAGAAAAAATTCGAAGACTACTTTAAAGCTAATCCGGAAGGAATGGCTGCTTTCAAAGAAAGAGAGAAAAATGCAGAATTGAATGCCAAATATCAAATCTATAATTCATTGGTAAAAGGTGCTTTGTTTACTACTGATGCTGAAGGTAAATTTAAATATGAAGCTGAAAACAACAAAGTTTCTTTCGACTTCGTAACTGTACCTTACTCTTCTATCAAAGATAGTGACGTAAAAATCACTGACGAAGAGATCGTAGCTTACATGAAAACCAAAGAAAAGAAATTCAAAGCAGAAGAATCTCGCGAAATTGAATACGTTTTAGTAGAAGACAAACCGTCTGCTGCTGATGAAGCGGAAATCAAAAACAAAATCAACAGTTTGTTGTCAACTCGTGTTGAATTTAGAGACGGCAAAAACGATACTATTCCTGGTTTCAAAGCAGCCACTAACAATGCTGAGTTTGTAAACATGAATTCTGATATTCCTTTCGATTCAACTTATATCGCTAAACAAGATTTACCGGCAGAACACGCTGATAAGTTATTTGCTTTAGCTACAGGAGATGTTTACGGACCATACCAATTCAGCAACTACTACTGCATTTCAAAAGCTTTAGGCAGAAAAGCAGGTGCTAAAGCCAAAGCCAGTCATATCTTGATTAGCTGGGAAGGTACTCAAGTACCAAACAAAAAAGAAAAAAGAACTAAAGAACAAGCTAAAGCAAAAGCTGAAGGGTTGTTAGCACAAGCACAAGCTAATCCATCTATGTTTATGATGTTGGCTATGACCAACTCTGATGATTCATCAGCACAACAAGGTGGTGACTTAGGATTTTTCTCTCCAGGTCAAATGGTAAAACCGTTTAACGATTTTGTTTTCAATAATCCAATTGGAAAAATCGGTTTAGTAGAAACTGAATTCGGTTACCACATCATTAATGTAACTGACAAACAAGACGCCATTCGTTTAGCAACTATCGCACAAAAAATCGAACCGTCTGAAGCTACTACAGATAAAATCTACACACAAGCTACCAAGTTTGAAATGGAAGCCGCTACTAAGGATTTCGCAGCTTTGGCTAAAGAAATGAAATTAACCGTTAGTCCTTCTGTTAGAGTAAAAGCAATTGACGAAAGCTTTGGTCCAATTAGCAACCAAAGACAAATCGTAAAATGGGCATTTGACAAAGAAACTGACCTTAACGGTGTAAAACGTTTCGAAATTGTTAACGTAGGTCACATCATTGTAAAATTGAAAAAAATCAATGAGAAAGGTTTAATGGCTGTTGAAGATGCTCGTCCGCAAGTTGAATTCTTATTGAAAAACAAGAAAAAAGCAGAAATGATCAAAGCTAAAATGAACGGAAGCTCATTGAGCGCTATTGCTGCTGCTAACAAAGTAACCGTATTGAATGCTGTTGATTTGACTATCGAAAGTCCATCCGTTCCGGGTGCAGGATTTGAGCCTAAAGTAGTAGGAACTGCTTTCGCTACCAAAGCCGGTCAAGTTTCTAAACCAATCGACGGTAATTCAGGAGTATACGTAATCATGCCAAAAGCAGTTAGTAAAGCGCCGGCCATTAAAGATTACAAAGAATACGTAGCCAAACTAAAACCACAAGTACAAGGCAATGCCGGACGATTCATGCAAGCGTTGAAAAACGATGCAGATATCGTTGACAATAGAGCTACTTTCTATTAATAGAAAAAGTTATTGAAATAAAAAAAACCTGTCTTGTTAGACAGGTTTTTTTTATAGTATCATTTCGCTGTAAGGAATGACAACCTCAAATCCTTTTGCTTTAAAATAATCGGTTGGATTTTCTTTGGATATGGCCAAGACAAAATCGCCACCCCAAGCACCTAAACTTTTAACAACGCCTTCAAAATCGTGAAAAAGGGTTTCTTTTACGGTGCTCAATTCTAAGATATTACTGAGTTCAATTTCGTGCTGTGCCAAAGCCAAAGCAAAAGTTTTCGGATGCTCAGCGGCAATAACAGATTGCGTAATGGAATTGATTACCGGAATCGCCTTTTGAATATTCCCTAAATTATTGTAATAAGCTGCTATTGCGCTTTTACTGTTTTGCTTTTGGTTGAGATAGACAAAGAAAATCTTATCCGTGAAATCGGGATTAAAGCGCACTATTTCCACAGTAGGTTTTTCGTTAACCAATTGGTAAATAATACCGGTATTGTTTTGGGCACAAGCAATATCGTAACCGCTACCGCCAAAACTTCTTCGCAATAAGTCAAAAGCATCTATTTGCAACCATTGTGCAATATTGTTAATCAAAGTAGATGAAGTGCCTAAACCCCAAGATTTTGGAAAAGTAAGTTCGGTTGTAATCTTGTAGCCTTTTGCATTATTGATAAAGTCTACATTCATCAGATATGCTTCGTGTAAGATCTCAATTAAAGTATTTTTAACGCCTTTATTGTCCTCAAAACGTTCTTTGCTTACAATCGACTCAAAAGACAGCGTATCTTCAAACCAAATGCTTTTATCATGGTCAAAACTGATCCATTGCAGATTACCATAGGTAGTTTCTTCTACAATTAAATTCTGACCGTATTGGGTTGGTAAAGCAAACGCCTTAGCGCCATCGAGCACCAAATACTCTCCGGTGATGAGCAATTTGCCGTTACTGTAAAAAGTTTGTTTCATGTCTTCCTAAATTGGTGAAGCCATTATTTTCGTAAACGCTCAATCAACTCCACTACCGAAGCGTGAGTAACCGTACTGTTTTGGAAATGTGCTGCAATGACTTTCCGCTCCTCTGCTGTAGCTTGGTATTGGTTTAAGATATTATTGAGATGCATTTTCATATGCCCTTCCTGAATTCCTGTAGTAGTTAACGAACGTAAAGCCGCGAAGTTTTGCGCCAAGCCGGTTACGGCTACAATTTGCATCAATTCTTGTGCAGAGGGTTTACCTAAAATTTCCAATGCCATTTTCACCAACGGATGCAAGGAAGTCAAGCCGCCAACGGTTCCCAAAGCCAACGGAACTTCCATCCAAAAAGTAAAGATTCCGTTTTCTATCTTGGCGTGAGACAAACTCGAATACTGACCGTTTCTGGAAGCATAAGCATGTACTCCGGCTTCTACAGCACGGAAATCATTCCCGGTAGCAAGAATCACAGCATCTATACCATTCATGATACCTTTGTTATGCGTTACGGCACGGAAAGGTTCTATTTCGGCTATGCGAACGGCTTGGACGAATTTCTCGGCAAACTCTTGCGGGTTTTCAATTTTCTTTTCGGCTAAGTCTGCTACTTTACAAGAAACTTCTGCTCTAACAATACAATTCGGCACATAATTCGACAAGATGCTCATCACTACGGCAATGTCTTTTTCTGACTCGGAAAAACCGGCATACTTTTGCGCTTCTTCTTTTAAAGTTTTGGCCAATTGCTCTAAACACGAATTGATGAAATTCGCGCCCATGCTGTCTTTGGTTTCAAAGGTTACGTGCAATTGGTAATAATGGGCTAACTCGGCTGTCTTGTCACGTAAAGTAAGCGATACAATACCACCGCCGCGTTTCTGCATATTCTTTGTAATGCTATCGGTGGAATCTAATAAAGTTGGTTTAACCTTATCGAAAAAAGCTTGTAATTTCTCGCTATCACCATTGAATAAAAAGTGCACCTGACCTATTTTTTCTGTATTTAAGACTGTCGCTTTGAATCCGCCGCGCGTACTCCAAAATTTAGCCGATTTGGCTGCTGCTGCTACAACAGAACTTTCTTCAATCACCATTGGCACCGAATGGTATTTGCCGTTGATGAGAAAGTTGGGCGCAATACCCATAGGCAAATAGAAATTAGTGATGGTGTTTTCTATGAATTCATCGTGCAATTGTTGGAGTTTTTCATCCGTATTCCAATATTGTTTAAGGGTTGTAATGGCTTCAGAAGGATTACTGAAATATTCTTGGGCCAACCATTGAATTTTTTCTTCTTTAGATAATTTAGAAAAACCGGCAACTGCATTATTCATAGCAAAATAGTAATAGATTAACGGACTACAAATATAGGCTATAGCCGTTGATTTTTAGCGGAAAAAAAAGCTGAAATTATTGTGCTTTTACAGGCTCGGAAATAGGCTGCGGTACTTCGCCCTCGTACTCGGTTTCCTGTAAATCTTCGGTTTGTTTGCCCAATCTTACTTTAGGTTCTTCTTGGGTTCCGGTGACTTTAATCGGAATACCGATAATCCCGAATGGCGGTAATCCTAATCGCATTTTGATATTCAACTTGCCGTCGAAACTGGTTTGTCCTTCAATTCTTGGTCGGAAACCAGCCACTTTAAACTTGAAGCGTTCGATATTGATGATGTTATTCTTGATGGTGGTTTTGATATCAACCTGCGACAAATCGGGATTTTTGATGGCTTCTCTACCGGTTTTTTTGCTCACAGCACCAAAGAGTTTGAAACCTTTCATTTTGACTTTCTTAACCGACAAAACACCACCTCCGGTTAAGGAAGGATAAATTGGTGCCATATTCGCATCGAGTATACCGGCCACTTTATAATCGAGCGATATAATACCTTCCGCACTTTCGGCTGCTGTAGCCATTTCTCGGAACATTTTAACTTCGTTGTAAGCGCGTTTAACATCAAATTCTTTGGCCAATATTTTAAAATCGAAGAACGCTTTTTCAGCCGATTGACTGCCGTACACCAAATCCATATTTACATTGGCACCAACCAAATCAAAACCGGACTGTTTGAGCGCTAATTGCCCTCTATTAATGTTGAGATTCCCGGTTAAATTTTCAATCGCTAAACCATCAAAATTGATTTTATTGGCAGTGGCATTGAACTGTAAATCGAAGTTAGGGGGAATAACCACCACACCGGTTTGCGCAACTACATTGGTTTTTGTACTGTCTGCTTTTACATTACTAACAGTCATAAACTCATCCACATTGATAAAGTCCGAATGCAATTGAAAGTTGCCTTTGAGTACTGCTTTATTGGTTAGCACAAAGTCGATTACATTTTGGAGATAGCCATTCATTTTAAAATCGGACTGACCGTAAGCGGCGAGGAAATCGTTGAAATTCATCTTGTCTTGATGAAACTTAAACGTTCCTTCTTTGATGACAAATGGTTTCGGCAAGTATTCCGTGGTAGTTTTGATATTTTTCAGCAACAAAGTACCTTGGTTTTGCAACTTATTGTAGCGGCCGTTCATGGCATCATCTTGCGAACCTTTGAAAGCGACATCAGCCTTAACAAAGCCTTTCACATCCAAACCTTTTTGGGAGAAAACACTATAGATTCTGCCCAAATCCAATTCGCCTTTGGCTTTGATATCGTATCGGATATTATTGAAGTTTTGCAACTTGGCGTTTACATAAACAGGCTTGCCTTCAAAGACAAACGATGCCGGTGTAATGTTGACTTTTAAATCGTCTAAAGAACCTTTCCGATCTAAAATGGACGCTATCAAATTTATATTTTGTATCGGATTCGGATAATAATCGGTTTTTACATAACCGTTTTTGAAATTGATTTTGCCGTCGGTAACCGGAATTTTATTGTTCTTTTGATCGTATACGCCTTTCGAATTTAGATCGGCAATCAAGATACCGCGCAAATCCATATTTTGCAATCCGAAGGCTTTGTCCATCAAGGCTAAGTCGATTTTAGATTTGATTCGGGCGTCGATAGTCGGTTTCGACAAACCTTGCGTTTTGATAATGGCTTTAACGTAATCTTTATCGACATTAAAGAAAACAGAATCGATATTGACTTTCAGTTGTTCCGTATCTAAAGCAGGCAACTGCGTATCGAAATTCAGAAAGATATTCGACACCGGGAACGGCGCGTCTTTGTAAGCAATAAGACCGTCGCGAATTTTCATATTGAAGGCTACATTGGGCTTCTGATTTTTAGAGGCGATGTATTTTCCTTTTAGAGTAAACAACAAATCGGTGCTGCCTTTGACTTTTGTTTTTTCGAGCCAAGTAACATAGGCAGGCGGCAAAGCGGTGAAGAAATCGTTGAGTTTGCTGTTTTCAGATTTGATGTTAAAATCCATATCATAACCATTGCTTAAGAAATCGAATTTTCCGCTGAATTCCACCGGAAGTTTATTGATTTTTAAGTTGTTTTGTTGGAAGACAAAGGCTAAGGAATTGGTGTTGATTTTCGTGATTAAATCGGCTTTAACGCTTTTGTTATTGAGGTATTGCTGACCGTCGTAAGTAAAATCGAAGTCGGCTATTTCCGCTTCGGTATAAATGTCGAAAATGGCCTGATCTAAGTCGCCGTTCCCAATATAATTAAAGCCTTTGGCATCGATTAAAATTTTGGTCGACTGGTCGTTATAAACCAAATGAGTATTTTCGATGGCAATTTTGTCTAATCGTAAAGAAGTATTACCGGTAGTATCTTTAGCAGTGGCTTTTTCATCGGAAATATAGACGTTGTAATTCGCTTCGCCTTTGGCATTGACCTTTACATTGATGAATGCGTTGGAGACAAAAACCTTATCAATAACAACACTTTTATCAAAAATTAAGGAACTGATATCGATACCAAAAGCCATTTCATTGGCTGAAACTAAAGTTTCCTTTTGATAAGGCGCAGAACCTTTTAGGGAAAAGTCGGTTAAGGTTAAGGTGAGTGACGGAAAGTGATTAAAAAAAGACAGATTGGCTTCTTTGAAATTGAGTTCGCCGTTTAGTTTTTTATTGGCAAAGGCTTTGACTTCTTCGGCTATCTTTCCGGGGAAGAGCATCGGAATCAAAAACATCAAAAGCAATATGGAACCGAACGTAAATCCGCTTATCTTTAAAATCTTGATAATTATCGACTTTGAAGGTTTTTTCATAGACCAAAAGTACAATTCAGTCAAGAGAGAAAAAAATTTAAGCTGTATTTTTTTATAAAAACAAGAGCCACATTAAAAATGCAGCTCTTGTCAAATAATTATATAACTAATCTAACCTTATTGTTTGATCAACTTCATGGTGGAAGAATTGTTGTTGCCATCATAGGCTTTAACTAAGTAAATACCACTATTTAAGTCGTTGATATCAAATTGATAATCTTCTGAAGTAATATTTTCATACAACTTCACTCTTTGACCGGTGATGGAATACACTTCAACACGGTAAACCTGTCCTTTGATACTAAAGCTTCCTGATGTTGGGTTTGGATACAAACTAACATTGGCTAAGGCATTATAATCATTGTTTCCTAATGTACTGGCCGGTTGGTTTCCATACACACGGAAAGTTCCCGGAGCTAAGGTAATGGTTGCTGTAGTGTTGGTAACAGTAATTGGCGTATTGTCCATCAAGTTGTACCAAGTTCCGGTATACGGGAAACTAGGATTGATA
This sequence comes from Flavobacterium sp., assembly GCA_044338435.1. Taxonomy (GTDB): domain Bacteria; phylum Bacteroidota; class Bacteroidia; order Flavobacteriales; family Flavobacteriaceae; genus Flavobacterium. The sequence continues at coordinate 8,552 of JBIIXM010000038.1, forward strand.
CTTTGACTAGCCACAGACATATTAGCTAAAACCACCACATTTTTCAAAGAGGTTGAAGGCAAAGCATTATCGAAAATATAGATTCTTTGTCTGATGTTGTTGTTATCAGGACTGATAGCATAATCGCCTTCAAAAACCGGCTCGTTAATTTTTAACTGTATTAATCGTTTCCAATCATTGTATACTTGTTGTCTATTGGGAGAAGTCATTGTCAACCAATTGTTAGTCCATTGCGGCTGTGGCTTAGTGTCTAACTTACAATCGCCCGGTGTCGTATCTGATTCGGTATTTACTGTACCGTTATTACAAGTATAAATGGAAAGATTCATCCCTAGAGCTCCAAAATGCCAAATCATTTTTGGTCCGGGCACTAAGATAGACATGGCACCGATTGCTGACATTCTTGGAACAGCATTGTTTAAGTTATTTAATGGCGGTGCTGTTCCTCCTCCGTTACCAAAGGCAACTGCTTCATAAATCAAACGGTCTTTATCGTGACTTTCCGGATAACCTAACAATCTTTTAGCAGAGAAACCACGACTAACGTGACCCATTCTGGTGATATCGGCATTGGTTGAATAACCCAAGGCTAATTGTTTGTAGGCTTCGTGTAATTCACCCCACATCATCACGCCTTTACTTGGTGTTTCGCCGATACGGTAGTTGGCCCATTGTTGTTCTTCGTTATCAGCTCCTAAATGTTCAAAAATGACATAATGTGAAGGATCAAGCGACCATGAGTAATCTGCATATTCTTTAAGGATG
>JBIIXM010000039.1:0-9282 GCA_044338435.1 Flavobacterium sp.
GAATCTAAGATGGTTCTGGAGTCGATTTTAGACGTTACTCTGAAGGCAATACGCGCCGGGAAATTCGCTTTGATAATTCCCGTGATTACGTTTACCGACGGACGTTGCGTAGCAATAATCAAGTGGATACCAATAGCACGGGCCAATTGGGCCAAACGGGCAATAGGCGTTTCCACTTCTTTACCGGCGGTCATGATTAAATCGGCAAACTCGTCTACTACCAAAACAATATACGGTAAGAAACGGTGACCGTTTTCCGGATTTAATTTACGCGATTTGAATTTTTCGTTGTATTCTTTGATGTTGCGCACCATGGCGTCTTTGAGCAACGAATAACGGTTGTCCATTTCCACACAAAGCGAGTTTAAGGTATTGATTACTTTGGTGTTGTCGGTGATGATGGCGTCTTCTACATCAGGTAGTTTTGCCAAATAATGGCGCTCTATTTTGTTGAATAAAGTGAGTTCTACTTTCTTCGGATCAACCAACACAAATTTGACTTCTGCCGGGTGTTTTTTGTATAATAATGAAGTCAATACTGCATTCAATCCGACTGATTTTCCTTGTCCCGTAGCACCTGCCATCAATAAGTGCGGCATTTTAGCCAAATCGACTACAAAGGTTTCGTTGGAGATTGTTTTTCCTAAGGCAATCGGCAATTCCATTTCGGCTTCTTGGAATTTGGCCGAAGCGATCACCGTTTTCATCGGCACCATGGTAGGGTTCTTGTTCGGCACCTCGATACCGATGGTTCCTTTGCCCGGAATAGGCGCGATGATACGAATTCCGAGAGCGGAAAGCGATAGTGCTATATCGTCCTCTAAACTTTTGATTTTAGAGATACGAATACCGGCTTCGGGTACAATTTCGTATAAAGTCACCGATGGTCCGACGGTCGCTTTGATTTGGGCGATGTCGATTTTGTAGTTGCGCAGGGTTTCTACAATACGGTTTTTATTTTCTTCCAATTCCTCCTGATTGATGGTGATGCCTACCGAAGTGTATTCTTTCAGCAAATCAATCGTTGGGAATTTGTAGTTTGATAATTCTAAGGTTGGGTCAAACAATCCAAAATCGGCCACTAATTTAGCCGCTAGGTTTTCTTCTACAACATCTTCATCAGTAGCCTTTTCAATTACAAAAGCCTCGTCGTTGGTTTCGATGATTTCTTTTATCGGTTCCGAAATGATAGGAGTTGTTTGTAAAGTTGGCGTAACCGGTTTGATGGTAGGTTCTAAACTAATTTCCGAAGCATTTTCGATGGTAGGTTTTAGCGCTTCTTTATTGATTTCAAACGAAGAGGTTTTTAACACCGGTTCCGGTATCGGTTCTTCTTCGATAGGCATAACTTCATGTTCGTTATTATCAGTTACGGCGTATTCCTCTAAGTTGTAGTCGGTACTTTTATTGTCAGGGATGATACTGCTGATGTCTTCTTTGATTTCTTTGTGCTTTTTCTCGAAGAACGATTTGATAGCATCGGGAGATACTTTGATTTTAAAAATCATGTATACAATCATCGAAAACACTAAGACTAAGACTGTTCCTGTTTTTCCGATGTAGTCTTGCAGGAACAAATTCATTTCATAGCCAACTGTTCCGCCTAATTCCGGCAGGTTGTTGGCAAAGAAGCCAAACAAAATCGACACTATAATCAAGGCGAATAAATCCCAAAACCAAGTGTTTTTTAACTTGCGCATCGGCAAGTCTAAAATGAGGAAGGCACCGCTTAAAAAGAGTAACTTGACCAGTAAAAAAGCGGCTACCCCGAAACCGCGGTAAACAAATAAATCGGCTATATAGGCGCCAAATTTGCCCAACCAGTTCTGAGCACTTTCACTGCGATCGGTTAAGGCATCTACCGAGCTTTGATCGGCTTGACCGTGTAAAAAGAAAGAAATAAAAGAAACTAAAAAAGCTATCGAAGTCAGCACCAATACAAAACCGAAGAGCATTCGGTACTGCTTTTTAGTTTTCAATATTTTCAGTTCCTGGTTAGGATCTTTTTCTTTGGGTTCTTTTTTTACTGTTTTTGCCATGAATTATAGTATGAAGCTATAAAAATAGAAATTTAATCGGAGGTTTAGCCAAATTTAGGCACATAAATGAGCAAGCCAATAGCCATAGCTGCCAAGGCAGCAAACATTACTGCACCGGCTGCAATGTCTTTGATGAAACCAATCCTTTCATGGTATTCCGGATGGACAAAATCGGCTATTTTTTCTACTGCGGTATTCAAGCTTTCAACGCCTAAAACGAGTCCGAATGCGAGGATTTGCATCATCCACTCGTAACGGTCGATTTTGAAATAAAATCCGGCCACAGTCATCAGCACCGCTAACGACGATTGCACCATGACACTGTGTTCGGAGGTAATGAGTTTGAGGGCACCTTTAACAGCAAAGCCGACACTTTTGAGTCGGCCGCTGAAAAAAGCATTGTCTTTTTCGAATCCCATATTATAAAGCCGCTAGGGCTGCATCGTAGTTAGGTTCATCGGCAATTTCCGCTACTTGTTCGGCATGAACGATAGTACCGTTTTCATCCAAAACAATTACCACACGTGAGTGTAAGCCGGCTAAAGGACCATCGGTAATTTCCAAACCGTAGTTTTTTCCGAAAGCACCGGTATTGAAATCGGATAAATTAATCACATTGTCTAAGCCTTCAGCACCGCAAAAACGTTTTTGGGCAAAAGGCAAATCTCTGGAAATACACAATACTTTGGTGTTTTCTAAAGTACTCGCTTTGGCATTGAACGCTCTAACAGAAGCGGCACACGTACCGGTATCTATACTAGGGAAGATGTTTAAAACTACTTTACTTCCGGCAAAATCAGCCAGCGTAGCTGTTCCTAAATCAGTTTTGAGCAATTGAAAATCGGGTGCTTTGGTGCCGTTTTTCGGTAAGTCACCGTTGGTGTGAATTGGATTTCCTCCTAAAGTTATTGTCGCCATAATGTATAATTTTTTTGATTGCCAAAAGTAGTGAAAATATTGTGAATTTCGAGTGGCAAATTATGAATTGTAAATTGTCAATTGTGAATGGAGGTTTAAAAATAATAGAAATATTTTGGTTTGTATTATTGTTTTATCGTAATATTGCAATATAATAATTAACAGGAATCATGGGTGCATCAAAAACAGAATCCTTTTCTCCGGAACAAAACGAAATGGCAAGCTTATTCAAAGCCTTGTCACATCCGGCGCGAATTGCCATTGTGGATTATCTTTTAAAGGTAGATAGTTGTATTTGCGGTGATATAGTAAACGAATTGCCATTGGCGCAACCTACCATTTCACAGCATTTGAAGGAGTTGAAAAACGCCAACATTATCAAAGGCACTATTGAAGGGACTGCGATTTGCTATTGTATTAATCCTGATACGATGGAGAAAATCGAAAGTCATTTTGGGGCGATTCGACATAAGCTTAAAAATAAATGTTGTTGAGTTTGAGTTTGAGGGAAAAGGGAAAAGGGAAAAGTATTTTTTCTAGTAATCTAAGCAGTCTAACAATCTAAAAAGTCTAGTAATCTAATATGAAATTATCCGAAATTAAAAACGAATTACAAAAGCTAAACACTATAGCTTTCCAATTGCCGAATGGTGAATTGGTGCCGAGTCATTTTCATGTGACCGAAGTAGGTAAAGTAACCAAACACTTTATTGATTGCGGCGGTAAGGTTCGCCAAGAGGAAGTGGTGAATTTTCAATTGTGGGAGGCCAATGATTACGACCATCGACTGCATCCTGAGAAGTTGGTTCATATTATAGAGCTTTCTGAAAAGGTATTGGGTTTGCCCGATGCCGAAATTGAAGTAGAATACCAAATGAAGGACACTATTGGTAAATTCACTTTAGATTTTGACGGCTCCCATTTTCAATTAATCTCAAAATTGACCGATTGTTTGGCCAAAGATAATTGTGGTATACCGACTGACAAATTGAAAGTTAAAATAGGCGAGTGGAAGCCTAAAGTCGCTGCTCCTTGTTCGCCCGATTCGGGTTGTTGTTAATTGTAATTAAATTTTAAAAATGAAAAAAAGATTAGGGTTTTTAGACCGATTTTTAACCTTGTGGATATTTTTAGCCATGTTAGTTGGGGTTGGTATTGGTTATTTTATACCGAGTTCCGCCGATTTTATCAACTCCTTTTCCTCGGGGACTACCAATGTGCCTTTAGCGATAGGTTTGATTTTGATGATGTATCCGCCACTGACGAAAATCGATTTTTCGAAAGTGCCGCAGATGTTCAAACAGCCTAAATTACTAACCGCATCCTTTATCATAACTTGGATAATTGGTCCGTTTTTGATGTTTTTACTGGCGACTTTTTTTCTGAGAGATTATCCCGAATACATGACCGGTTTAATCATCATAGGCATTGCACCCTGTATAGCTATGGTGATAGTGTGGAACGAATTGGCTGAAGGCAACCGCGAATTAACCGCCGGTTTGATAGGAATCAATAGTTTGCTGCAAGTGTTTTTCTTCAGTTTGTATGCCTATTTTTATTTAGAAATAATGTTACCGTTATTTGGTATCAAAGGGTTAGAATTAAACATTACAGTAACCGAAATTGCTAAGACAGTTGGGATTTATTTAGGTATTCCTTTTGCTTTGGCGGTTGTAAGTCGGTATGCGATTAAAAAGTTTATCGGTGACAAATGGTTTAACCAAAAGTTCCTTCCTTTCGTTTCACCGATTACGTTGGTAGCATTATTATTCACTATCATAATCATGTTCAGTTTAAAAGGCGAAATGATAGTCGATTTACCGATGGATGTAGTTCGAATCGCTATTCCATTAGTGATATTCTTTGCCATTATGTTCTTCCTGATGTTTTTTGTATCGAAAAAGATTGGGGCGAATTATCGTGATGCAACAGCCTTATCATTTACGGCTTCGGGGAATAATTTCGAGTTAGCCATTGCGGTTTCCATAGGTGTTTTCGGGATTAACAGCGGACAAGCTTTTGCCGGTGTCATTGGCCCTTTAGTGGAAGTACCCGCATTAATTATATTGGTGAATGTAGCCTTTTGGTTGAGGAAGAAATATTTCACTCCAAATCCCTGAATTTTTAAACTAAACCAGATTTTATTTTTACAGATTTATACGAATTGAACCATGAAAAACATTTTAGTCCTTTGTACCGGAAACAGCTGTCGCAGTCAGATGGCACACGGTTATTTGTCGCACTTTACCAATCCTGAGCAAGTTACGGTTTACTCGGCCGGTGTGGAAACGCACGGTGTTAATGCCTTAGCTGTAGCTATTATGCAGGAAGATGGTATTGATATTTCCAAACATACTTCGAATAATGTAGAAGAGTATTTCGACATTCCTTTTGATTATGTAATAACCGTTTGTGATAATGCCAACGAGCGCTGTCCGTTCTTCCCGACACAAGCCGTAAAGTTGCACCATAATTTTCCCGATCCCAGCAAAGTTAAAGGGTCAACTGCTGAAGTGATTGAAGAATTCAGAAAGGTTCGAGGAATGATTAAAGACTATTGCAAAGACTTTGTAGAAAGCCATAACCTAAACTAAAAAAGTCCCGTTCAACGGGACTTTTTTATATCTGAATATCTGAACATCCGATTATACGTGTAACGCTCTATTATCCGTGGCCGCTAAAGCGGCTTCTTTTACCGCTTCGGCAAAAGTAGGATGCGCGTGAGACATTCTTGAAATATCTTCAGCAGAAGCACGGAATTCCATAGCTGTTACTGCTTCGGCAATCAAATCGGCACAACGGGCGCCAATCATGTGAACACCTAATACTTCATCGGTTTTGGCATCGGCTAAGATTTTTACAAATCCGTCGATATCACCACCGGCACGAGCTCTTCCTAAGGCTTTGAATGGGAAACTTCCGGCTTTGTAGTTTACACCGTCGGCTTTTAATTGCTCTTCGGTTTTCCCTACAGCCGCTACTTCCGGCCAAGTGTACACTACACCCGGAATCAAGTTGTAATCTATATGTGGTTTTTGACCCGCTAAAATTTCGGCTACCATTACCCCTTCTTCTTCGGCTTTGTGGGCTAACATGGCACCGCGCACTACATCGCCAATCGCATAAATGTTCGGTACGTTAGTTTGCAAGTGGTCATTCACTTCCACCATACCTCTTTCGGTTACTTTAACACCGGCTTTGTCGGCATTCAATCCGTCTGTGTATGGTCGACGACCCACAGCTACCAAACAGTAATCACCGTCAAAAGTGATGGTGTTGCCTTTAGCGTCATCGGCTAAAACGGTTACATTTTTCCCTTTGCGAGTGACTTCTTTGACTTTGTGAGAAGTGTAGAATTTCATGCCTTGTTTTTTCAAGACCTTCGTTAACTCTTTCGATAAACCGCCATCCATACCCGGAATGATTCGGTCTAAGTATTCGATAACCGATACTTGAGCACCCAAACGCAAATACACTTGTCCTAATTCAATCCCGATAACACCACCACCAATGATGATTAAGTGTTTAGGAACTTCAGGTAATTTTAAGGCTTCGGTTGAAGTGATGATTCTTTCTTTGTCTATTTTGATAAAAGGCAAAGTCGATGGTTTAGAACCGGTAGCTATGATAATATTTTTACCTTCGATTATTGCTGAGGAACCGTCGGCTTTGGTAATTTTTACGTGAGTAGCGTCTTCAAAAGAACCCAATCCTTCAAAAACGGTTACTTTGTTTTTGTCCATTAAGAACTTCACGCCGCCAGAAGTTTGATCAACTACCGCTTGTTTGCGGGCAATCATTTTTTCCAAGTTCACTTTTACTTTTCCGGATACTTCGATACCGTGATCGGCAAAGTGTTGCAATTCTTCATAATGATGCGAAGATGCTAAAAGCGCTTTGGATGGAATACAACCTACATTTAAACAAGTACCTCCTAAAGTATTGTATTTTTCAATGATAGCGGTTTTGAAACCCAATTGGGCACAACGAATAGCCGAAACGTAACCGCCCGGACCTGAACCTATGATGACAACGTCAAATGCACTCATGATAGTATAGAAATTAGTATGTTTTAATTTTTGTGTCACAAAATTACAGTTTTTATTTTACTAAAAAGCGAAATAATTTGCTTAAAAGCTATAGCTTATTTTACAAGGTAAACGCGGTAGTATTTTTAACTTCGCCTATCATAAAACTGCTGTGGGTACTGCCTATATGTTGTAAAGTGGTGAGTTTGGTCACCATAAATTCGCGGTACGCTTCCATATCTTTGACACAGATTTTGAGAATGTAATCGTAGTCACCGCTTACGTGAAAACACTCTAATACTTCGTCGAGCTTTACCACCTGATGTTCAAAAGTGGTCAGGAATTCTTTGGTGTGTTGGATGAGTTTGATGTGACAAAACACCACAAAGCTTTTGTCGATTTTAGTCCGATTCAACAAGGCTACATACTTGTCGATAATCCCTTCTCGCTCCAACTTTTTTATCCGTTCATACACCGCTGTGACCGAAAGATTGAGTTTTACCGAAAGCTCTTTGGTGGTTTTTTTGGTGTCTTGTTGGAGTAGGGCGAGGAGTTTTTTGTCGGTGCTGTCCATAGGTTGTAGGTTGTAGGTTGTGAGTTTTAATAGATTTAAAAACTGATAAAGCTTGTTTCTTGATACAAAACTAAGTTTATTTTCTGTAAAAAATAATTTATTTAGTTTTAAAATCTATATTATATTATATGTATTGATTTTTATGCTATAATATTTGAATTTTGAATTAGAATTAACAAAACCCAACTTATGACCTACAACTCACAACCTACAACCTCACCGGATTTCCATCCTGCCGATAAAATTCAGGATTTGCAATACTTTGGCGAATTTGGTGGTGTGAATCCTTCTATATCCGATAGTTCTACTTATACCTTTCTTTCGGCTAAAACCATGTTTGACACCTTTGAAGGCAATGCCGAAGGTTGTTATTTGTATTCGCGTCACTCTTCGCCTATGAACTTGTATTTGGGGCAAGCTTTGGCCGCTATGGAAGGTACTGAAAGTGCTAATGTTGCGGCTTCCGGTATGGGTGCGATTACACCTGTTTTGCTCCAATTGTGTGCTGCCGGAGACGAAATCGTTTCCAGCCGCACCATCTATGGTGGTACCTACGCCTTTATGAAGAATATGTTACCGAAATGGAACATCAAAACTCAGTTTGTTGACATTACCAAATTAGACCAAGTGGTAGCGGCTATCAATAAAAACACCAAGGTTTTGTATTGTGAAACGGTCAGCAATCCACTTTTGGAAGTGGCCGATATTGAAGCACTTGCGGTTATTGCAAAAACGCACAACCTTAAATTGGTAGTAGATAACACGTTTTCACCTTTGTCAGTAGCACCTGCTAAATTAGGTGCGGATATCGTTATTCACAGTTTGACCAAGTTTATCAACGGTAGTAGTGATACCGTAGGCGGCGTAGTTTGTGCTTCGCAAGATTTTATCAATGACTTGAAAAATGTGAACGATGGCGCGAGTATGCTTTTGGGACCAACGATGGACAGTTTGCGTGCAGCCAGTATTTTGAAAAACTTACGCACGTTGCATATTCGCATGAAACAGCATAGCCACAATGCGATGTATCTGGCTCAAAAATTCGAAGCCGATGGATTAAAAGTCGTTTATCCCGGATTAGCCAGTCACCCGAGTCACGAATTGTACGCCAAAATGATCAATCCCGAATACGGTTTCGGCGGTATGATGACTATGGATGTGGGCAGTTTAGACAAGGCTAATGAGTTGATGGAATTAATGCAAAACCGTAACTTGGGTTATTTGGCCGTGAGTTTAGGATTTTATAAAACACTGTTCAGTGCGCCCGGCAGTTCTACTTCGAGCGAAATTCCGATGGAAGAACAAAAAGCTATGGGCTTAACCGATGGCTTGATTCGTTTCTCTATTGGTTTAGACAACGATATTGAACGCACTTACCAAATGATGAGACAGTGCATGACAACATTGAACGTTTTCTGATTTTATTATAATTTAGTTGTAAAGATCCGTTGGTACGCCATTACCAGCGGATTTGTTTATTTTAGTAACTTTTCCAAATGATCTTTGATATTACTTAAAGGTGTAGCGATGGCATTCACATACTGAAAATTGCCGTCTCGTTTATTGCTGATGGACAATTGAATTGGGCAGGCTTCACTTTGAATGGCATTGGCTTCAAATTCATTGAGCTCCGAATTATACACTAAATAAGGTGCACCCGATGAACCAAATCGGAAATAGCCTTTGATTAAATAGCGCAATCCTTCCAAGACATAATTACCAC
>JBIIXM010000040.1:0-9257 GCA_044338435.1 Flavobacterium sp.
ATATAAGGGAAATAACTCTCGTCTTCCGGATTATTATCAGCAATGATATCGGTCACCCAACGCTTGCCCATGCCCGGTGCAATGACGGTTAATTCTTCAGCGTGTTGGCCTTCTGAATGCAAATGAGTGGATAAAACACCTTTGGTTAAATCTTCCTCTCTGCTCAAAATAGCGGCTCCTGCTCCATCACCAAAAATCACCGAAACACCTCTACCGCGAGTAGTCATATCCAATCCGGTGGAATGCAATTCTGAACCAATAATTAAGATGTTTTTATACATACCGGTTTTGATGTATTGATCCGCTACGGAAAGTGCATATACAAATCCGGAACATTGGTTTCTGACATCCAAAGCGCCAACGGTACGCAACCCTAAATCGCGTTGCACCAAAACACCGGGGCCAGGAAAATAATAGTCCGGACTCAAAGTGGCAAAAATGACAAAGTCGATGTCGCTTTTATCAATTTTAGCTCTTTCGATGGCTACTTTGGCTGCCTTTACACCCATAGAAGTTGTGGTATCTTCACCTCTTATAACATGTCTTCTTTCTTGAATGCCGGTTCTTTCCTGAATCCATTCGTCATTGGTATCCATTATTTTGGATAAATCATCATTGGTAACAACATTATCCGGAACGTAAAAACCTAAACCTGTGATTTTTGAGTGGTACATATCTTTCGTTATTTAATAAAATCAGAACCGCAAATTTAAGAATCTTATAATTCTAATTACCATTTTTAGATTCTAATTTAGATATCGACAAAAAAACTGCGAATACGAAAAGTTGTCCGTAGCGGTAACTTTAACAAAATGTTCCTATTTATTGTAACCGAAATACCGTAAATTCGACCTACTTTAAAACAATCATTAACTACTAGCATATGAAATTACGCTTTACTTTTCTGTTCTTACTCGGATTAGGCTTTTCCGCTTTAGCCCAAGAAAACCTGACCTTTCAAAAACCATCAGCCGAAATTTTAGCTTTAGCCGATTATGAGCGAGCACCGTCGGTAAGCATGGATTCTAAAAAAGAATACATGTTGCTGAGCTACCGCAACACCTATAAAACGCTGGACGATTTAAGTCAGGAAGAAATGCGTTTGGGTGGTTTACGCATCAATCCAATCACGAATATCTCGAGTACTGTGACTTATATCAATAATTTGAAGTTGAGAAAAGTCAGCGATAAAGTTGAAACACAAGTAGCAGGCTTACCGCAAAATGCCCGAATCACCAACATTTCTTGGTCGCAAAACGAAAAGAAAATCGGTTTCACCAATACCACCAATACCGGTGTAGAACTTTGGATAATTGATGTGACCACGGCAACCGCTAAAAAAATCACCGAAGCCAACCTCAACGCCAATTTGGGCAGTCCGTACAGCTGGATGAAAGATAACGAGACGCTTTTAGTAAAAATATTACCGAAGAACCGTCCGGCGCTGATTGACAGCAAAAAAGATTTACCAAAAGGACCAACGGTTTCCTCTAGTGACGGTTCGAAATCACAAAACAGAACCTATCAGGATTTGTTGAAAAACAAAACCGACGAGGCCAATTTCGATACCTTAGTAACTTCCGAATTATACAAAGTTTCACTATCCGGAAAAGCTGAATTATTCAAAGGAGCCGACATTTACGCCGGAGAAAGCTTCTCACCGGACGGGAATTATTTGATGTTGACCACTATTCAAAAACCGTATTCTTATATTGTTCCGTTAAGCCGTTTTCCTCAAAAATCAGTAGTTTTCGATTTGACCGGAAAAGAGATCAAAGTGGTGAACGAAGTGCCTTTGACTGAAGTGATGCCAAAAGGTTTTTCTTCTGTGAGAAAAGGCAAAAGAAGTATGAACTGGAGAGCCGACAAACCGGCTACGCTTTCTTATGTTGTAGCCTTAGACGAAGGTGACCAAGCCAAAAAAGTCGATTTTCGAGATGACGTTTTCACTTGGGATGCGCCATTTAATAGTGAGCCCAAATCGATTATAAAAACCCAACAACGTTTCAGCGGCATTATGTGGGGCAATGAAACTACTGCCATCGCATACGATGATTGGTACGACACCAGAAACCAAAAAGTGTACTTATTCAATCCTTCGAATCCAAATCAGACACCCAAAATAATTTCGGACCGAAATTCGCAAGACATTTATAGTGATCCTGGAAATTTTGAAACCAAAAAGAACCAATACAATCGCTATGTGTTGGCCATCGAAAATAACAATGCTTACTTAATTGGTGACGGATTTACCAAAGAAGGCCAGTTTCCTTTTATAGACGAATTCAATTTGACTACACTCAAAACCAAACGATTGTATAAGTCTAAAATGAAAGACAAAAAAGAAGATTTGCAGTCGATAGAAGATTTCAAAAAAGGCGATGTTCTGGTGCAAATCCAATCGAAAAACGACTTCCCGAATTATTACTTCCGCAACATCAAATCGGGTAAACTGACGCCGATTACCAGTTTCAAAAACCCGTTTGAAAGCATTAAAAGCGTCTACAAAGAAGTGATTAAATACAAAAGAAAAGACGGCGTAGAATTGTCGGGTACACTCTATTTACCGGCCAGTTACGACCGAACTAAGAAAACCGAAAAATTACCATTGTTGATCTGGGCTTATCCTGAAGAATTCAAGGATAAAAACAGCGCTGGACAAAGCAACAAAAACCCGAACGAATTTACGTTCCCCAACTACGGTTCGTTCGTGTATTGGGTAACCAAAGGTTATGCCGTGTTAGACGATGCTTCATTCCCAATCATCGGAGAAGGCAAAACCGAACCTAACGACACTTTTATGCCGCAATTGATTGCCAATGCCGAAGCTGCGATTGATGCTGTGGACAACTTGGGTTATATCAACCGCAAAAAAGTCGCTATTGGCGGACACTCTTACGGAGCCTTTATGACGGCTAATTTGCTTACACATTCTAATTTATTCGCTTGCGGTATTGCTAGAAGCGGCGCTTACAACAGGACGTTAACACCTTTTGGTTTCCAAAGCGAACAAAGAAATTACTGGGACGTACCTGAAATTTACAACGTCATGTCGCCTTTTATGAACGCCGATAAAATGAAAACGCCACTATTATTGGTTCATGGAGATGCCGACAACAATCCGGGAACGTTTACCTTACAATCGGAGCGCTATTTCCAAGCTTTGAAAAATTTGGGCGCACCGGTTCGATTGGTTTTATTGCCTAAAGAAAGTCACGGCTACGCTGCCAAAGACAATATTTTACACCTGCTTTGGGAACAAGACCAATTCTTGGAAAAATATTTGAAAAACTAAACCGTTAACCATATTTACTGAAAACCTCAAGGTGAAAGCTTTGAGGTTTTTTTGTAACTACACATTTTCAGTTTTTTCGAAAAAAAATCATTATTTATTGTTTATCAATAAATTTTTATTATTTTTGACTCGTAATTCAAAATCTAAAAAAATGGAAATCAGAATCACTACTAAAATGATGCTTCAAATTTTACATGTATTGTCATGGATTATTTTTATCGGTTTATGCGTTGAAGCCGGTAGTTTTTTGTTCAATGCTGTTTTTACTGTAGCTTTCAATCCGTTAGCTGCCGATTATTTCAAACTTACGGAACTCTACCAATACGACTACGGTTTTTTCTTAACCCAACTCTGTTTAGGATTTATAGTGGCCGTTTTGAAAGCCTTATTATTCTTCTTAATTGTCAAAATCCTACACGATAAAAAACTGGATTTTTCGAAACCGTTCAGTGAAGCGCTCGTTAAGTTTGTCTCCAACTTGGCTTATCTGACGATTTTCATTAGTTTTTTCTCCAATTGGGGCGCTAATTACGCCAAATGGTTAGCCTCTAAAGGCATTAATATGCCGGACATCGCTGATTTAAAATTAGACGGAGCCGATATTTGGCTATTTATGGGTGTGGTACTTTTGGTCATTGCTCAAATATTTAAAAAAGGTGTTGAAATGCAAACCGAAAACGAACTAACCATCTAAGTTATGCCAATAATTGTCAATGTTGATGTCATGATGGCCAAACGAAAAATGTCGTTGAACGAGCTGTCGGAGAAAGTCGATTTAACTTTATCGAATCTTTCTATATTAAAAACCGGCAAAGCCAAAGCCATTCGGTTCAGTACGCTAGAAGCCATTTGTAAAGCTTTGGATTGTCAACCGGGCGATATTTTAGAATATGTAGCCGAAGAAAAATAACGGGTATTTTAAGAAGTCATTGTCAGGTAAACAATTGTTCCCGACGGAAAGGATTTTGAACTATCGAAGAAGATTTTCTGCCCATCGATTTCCGCTTCCACCAAATAATGACTGCCTTTGTAGTAGCATTGGGTAATTGTAGCCGATAAATCCGATTGGGAAACTACTTTTAATTGGTGCGGATAAACATAGCGTTTGCTACCATTGAATTCGATCTCATTCACATCACCAAAAAGTGAGGCAATGTATTTGCTTGTTGGATTTTGATATAAATTTTCAGGCGAATCGGAAGCGATAATCTGCCCGTTCTGCATCACCAAAACTTCATCGGCAAACGATAACACATCAGAACTATCGTGTGTGGCAACTATAGTAGTGATTTGTTTTTCTTTCAGATAAGCAAATAATTTTCGACGCAAACTGTTCTTTCTGAAATTATCAATATGACTGAACGGTTCGTCTAACAACAATACTTCGGGTTCCAAAGCCAAAACCCTAGCCAAAGCCACGCGTTGCATTTGACCACCGCTTAAATATTTGGCTTTCGTAGTGGCGAATTCGGTCATTTCCACTATCTCCAACAATTCGGCTATACGCGCTTGTTTGGCATCGGCATAAATGTTCGACAAGTATTTCCCAACGTTTTCTGCTACGGTGATAAAAGGCATCAAATCGAAATCTTGGGCCAAATACTTCATGTATTCCATCCCGGGAATGAGGTGGAATTTCGGCCCGAGTACTTCATTTTCGTTCCAAAAGATTCGCCCTTCATCTAGGTCATACAAACCATAAACCAGTTTGAGCAATGTACTTTTCCCGCAACCGCTTTCGCCTATGATGGCAAGATTTTTACCTTTCTCCAACTGAAAAGAAAGATTACTGATGGTGGTTTGGTCTAAATAGGCAAAGGAAATGTTTTGGACTTGTAGCATGTTGATTTTCTGAAAGGCAAACTTACGAACTTTATTAAAAAGATAAGAGCGACAAAACTCAAACGTGGAGCGTCGCTCTTATCAACCTAACCAATAAATAAACAATTTTTAATGCGGTAAATATTTTTCAAACGACTTAGTGTCGATGCGTGCTTTTAAATCGTGTAACAAATTGTACAAGCCGAAAAAGGTTCGGTTGATGTACAAGAAATGCTTAGAACCTCGATTCCCATTCATCTTGCGGAGTTGGGTATCTTTAGAAAACTCTTCTCCCATTTGGGCAATTTTGCCAAAGAAATCGGCATCCGAGAAATCGAACGCATCGCCATGAAACGGTTGCGTAAACAAGCTTAACAAGTCGTAGAATATTTTGGTGAAATACTCAATTTCTTTCGGGCTGTCATCGTGACGCAATATTTCGAGTTCGTACAATTTTTCATTAAACAATTTCGGATCATTGATGACTTCAGGTTTCGCCAATTCGAAATACGGCACGTAAAATTCTTCCGGTACCTGTTTGATACAACCAAAGTCAATCGCCACCAATCGGCCTTCGGCATCAATCAGGAAATTCCCCGGATGCGGATCGGCGTGTACTTGCTTCAAATGGTGCATTTGGTACATGTAAAAATCCCATAACGCTTGACCGATTTTATCGCCTTTGGCTCGATCTTCATTGCGTGCCGTGAACTCCGATAAATGTTCGCCTTGTATCCATTCCATCGTTAAAATCTTCTCCGAAGAATACTGCGGATAGTATTGCGGGAAACGTAGGTTTTCAATTTTACCACACCATTCAGACAGTTCCAAACTTTGCTTTAATTCTAACACATAATCGGTTTCTTCCAATAATTTGTCTTCCACTTCTTTGAAATACTTATCGGAATCTTTCCCTTTGATATTAAACATCCTGATGGCAAACGGTTTGACCAAAGCCAAATCAGAACTTATACTTTCCGCCACTCCGGGATATTGGATTTTCACAGCAAAATTTTTCCCATCCTTGGTTGCTTTGTGTACCTGACCGATACTCGCGGCGTTCATGGCATCCGGAGTGAAGGAATCATATAAGTCTTCAGGGTATTTACCCAAATATTTTTTGAATGTTTTACGAACCAAGGGCGCAGACAAGGGCGGCACCGAAAACTGTGACAACGAAAACTTTTCTACATAGGCCTGCGGCATGATGCTTTTGTCCATGCTCAGCATTTGAGCCACTTTCAAAGCACTTCCTTTTAGGTTTTTCAAACCGTCGTAAATATCTTCTGCGTTGTTCTCGTTCAGCTTGTCACGGGTTAACGACGGATTGACCATTTTTTCGCCATAATAAGCTACATAATTGGTTCCGACTTTAAGTCCGGTTTTCACCAACTGACCGGCGCGTTCGATTTTTCCGGTTGGAATTTTATCTAAGGTTTTCATTTATTGCATTTTTTCTTTCCAAAGAAATTTGCCCAAATCGAACAAACTTTCCAAGGGTTTGGTATTTAATAAATCGACTACCGTGTTCACCGATTTTTCAATCAACACATCCGTCTTTTCAAAACCTTTAGAGGTATCGTCCATCCAAAACTTCAATAAAAACAGGAACTGTAGCCAGGCACCTTCAGCGTAAACAGGTTCGGTTACTTTCGCCACTTTCCCGAATGACTCTGAAGGCTCTGACTTAACTTTATCAACGATATATTTTTTAAAATGGTTTCGGAATTCCTTCAATTGTTTCAAATTCTTCAAGCCTTCATGGTTTTCTTTTAATGCATAAATCACATAACTTCGGTTCAAGGTTAATATTTCAAACAACGTGAAGTATAGAGTGAGTAATTTATTTTTATCTGTGTAGCTTTCAAAAGCTGCTTCTTTCTCAATAGTTGCCACGGCATTCTCAAAAAACTTCACCCAAATATCCTGCTTAACAGCCTCTAATGAAACGAAGAAAGCATAAAAATCACTTTCCTCTATATTGTTATTCTTGCAGAAGATGTAAGCGTTTTTTGGCGCTTCATTGTTTTCCAATACCTCATTCATGTACAACGAAATGATGGCATTGTCATCTACTGTATTCTTTTTTGATTTTGTTTTTTTTGCTGTGGCCATGGTATGCATTTTTTAACAGCGTAAATTTAATAATGTTCAACTATTTTTTAAAATAATTAAACAAAAAGTTTTGTTAAATATTATTCAAAAAAATTGAAATCAAAAAAAAGCGCTCCCTTTTGAGGAACGCTTTTAGCTATTCAATGGCACTAGAAACTATTTTCCCGCTTCTTTTTGTGCGTCTTGCACCATTTTTTCATTGGCGGTAATGGCAAATTCCACACGACGGTTTTTGCTTCTGCCATCCGGTGTCTCGTTGGTCGCAATCGGATCAGCGATTCCTAAGCCTGAAGTTACAAAACGAGTTGCCGCCAAACCTTTACCAATCAAATAAGATTTCACGGAAGCGGCTCTTTGCTCCGACAAAGTCAAATTGTACTCCGGTGTTCCGGTACTATCGGTATAACCGTAAATTTGAATATTAGTATCCGGATACTGGTTGAATACCGGAACCAATTTATCTAAGTTCGCTTTGGCAGTCGCTGTTAAAGTAGATTTATTGGTATCGAAACGCACCGCATTTTCTCCTAATACCAAACGAATACCTTCGCCTACTCTTTCTACTTGTGCACCCGGCAATGCTGTTTCAATTTCTCGGGCTTGTTTGTCCATTTTAGTTCCGATTACACCACCGGCAACTCCGCCAATAACGCCACCTAGCACAGCACCTAAGGCACCTTTTCCGCCTTTTCCGATATTATTGCCTAAAATACCGCCTAATACCGCTCCGCCAACCGCACCAATGGCTACACCACGTTGTTGGTTGCTGGTATTTTTAACTGTTTCACAACCGGTTAAAACCGTTGATAGCATAAATACTGTTCCTAATATAATAGCTGTTAGCTTTCTCATGTTTACTTAATTTATTTTGTCAAATTGATATACTACAGCCGTCATTTTCCCGGCCACATTGATTTGGTCTACCAACTGAAACGATTTTTCAGTTTGATTGGCTACACGCAAAACATAACCCGATTTTACAGTTTTGGCTTTGGCTTCGTCCAGAATCTTCAAAACAAACTCGCCTTCTTTGTTGATAAACCAAGTAATCGGAGTTACATAAGCCGAACAATTTGGACTGTTTAAAGTCAAACTTCCTTTGTTGCTCATGGAAACGAATTTCCACTTGCTTCCGATAAAACATTTGGAATCTGCCAAATCAAAAGAAGTTACTTTGATTACATCAGAACCCGTATAGTTCACCGATGAGATTACCCATTCGCCTTTGATGGCGGTTTGAGACTTAGAATCAATCTTAGTGCTTGTAGCAGAATTTGTCGATTTACAAGACAAAAAAAAGACCGATAAAAAACTGATTAAAATAATTTTTTTCATACCTAACAAGTTAATATTTGTTAATTACAAAGATACTGCTCTTATTGAATGAGGTTTATAAATTTATGCTAATTCATTACAGAATTCTTACCACGTCAATTTGTCATATTTCCAAGGAATGGTATTGCTTTTGAGTAACTGAATTCAAAATTGTATAACCTAAAATTTTAAATATGACAACAGGAAAAATCAATGTATCAGTAGAAAACATCTTTCCGCTAATTAAGAAGTTTTTGTACAGCGACCACGAAATTTTCTTGCGCGAATTGGTATCCAATGCTACGGATGCCACTTTAAAATTAAAACACCTAACCAGTATCGGTGAAGCCAAAGTGGAATATGGCCATCCGATTATTGAAGTCAAGATTGACAAAGAAGGTAAAAAATTACACCTCATCGACCAAGGTATCGGTATGACCGCCGAGGAAGTAGAAAAATACATCAACCAAGTGGCTTTTTCCGGAGCTGAAGAGTTTTTAGAGAAGTATAAAGATTCTGCCAAAGATTCCGGTATCATTGGTCACTTCGGATTGGGTTTCTACTCGGCTTTTATGGTAGCTGAAAAGGTGGAAATCATCACCAAATCATATAAAGACGAGCCGGCAGCACATTGGACTTGCGATGGTAGTCCGGAATTCACTTTAGAACCGAACGACAAGACCGACCGAGGTACTGAGATCATTTTACACAT